>JANLVW010000809.1:0-1273 GCA_031364205.1 Ferruginibacter sp. | reverse complement strand
TGTTGGGTTGTCTGGTAGCCCTTTGGCAGATCCGGATAAAAATAATTTTTGCGTGCAAAATAATTGTGCTGCTCAATATTGCAGTTTAATGCAATGCCCAGTTTTACTGCAAGCGCAATAACTTCTTTATTCATTACCGGCAATGTACCGGGATGAGCTAAAGAAACAGGGCTGACATGTGTATTGGGCGATGCCCCAAAACCGGTACTGTCACCTGAAAATAATTTACTTTTAGTAAGCAGCTGTGCATGTACTTCCAAGCCAATTACCACTTCATATTTATCATTGATCATGAGTTGCAAAAATACATTTAATCATTTTATGCAAACGGTATTAATCCAACCAACACTTGAGATGTTTAGTTAAAAAAATGCCAACCCAATAATGGTTGGCAGATCATAATTTTATAATTTATTTTTTTAGAAAGGTTGAATTACAAATTCGTTGTCTTTAATTTTTTAGGAATTTTAATGGTGAAATTCATTTCGACTCCATTTCGATTAGCTTTTAATGAATAGCTGGATTTCTCTTTATTGATTTGTAACTGTTCTCTTGCTTCATCAGTATTTTGAACTTTTACACCGGCAATTTCTGTTATCAGATCATCTTTTTGTAAACCTGCAGTTGCAGCAGCAGATGATGATTCTACATCAAGAATTTTAACTGCATTTCCTTCTTCAGTATCCTGAATTTTTAAACCAAGTTTTTTGCGACTTGGTTCAAAAAGGGAATTATCAAAATTGTTCTCCCAGTTTTGTTAGAAGCCGGGAGGTGCAGGAGGCATTGGCGGGCGAGGGATTGTTATTGTCTGCTCGGTACCGTCAGGTTTTTTAAAAGAAAAAACCCTGTTTGTCTGCATCCTGACTTTGTTTTGTGCTAGCGTAACTTTTTCATCTTTCTTTTTGCCATCTCTTAGAAAATATATTTTCACTTTTTCTCCTGTTTTCATGGAACGTATTACATCAGATAAATCAGCAGGAGTATTAATTTCTTTATTTTCTATTTTATAAATAATATCATTTTTTTGAAGATCTGCTTTTTCTGCGGGGCTGTTTTTTATAATATTCGTTATAAGCGCACCTTCTTTGTTTTCATCAGTACTTACTCCAAGAAAAGTATATGCCTGTTCGGCTTTGTTACCAAACTCACCATCTTTAAAAAAGCCTTCTACACCTTGTTCTATACTTCTATTTATGTTGTCTCCAAAATCAAAACTGAGGTTATTACCATCTTTTACAATAATTTTTCTGTTGTTAATGGTTATACCATCTTC
>JANLVW010000804.1:0-1720 GCA_031364205.1 Ferruginibacter sp. | reverse complement strand
GTGTTGGATCCTTTAACCCATGAACTTAAAAGCCACGAACAAAAAATTGTTCACGAAGGACAGAAGATTATAATGGATAAAGTGAAAGCTGAAATGCACCAGGCGGTTGTTGAGGTTGGTACGGATATTTGTGCTGATGTTGATGAAGCTTTTATGGATGTTTCCACTTTAAGAAAAACAATCAGCAGCATAGCTGATGGCTTGGGCCTTTGGGTTGGTGCCAGTGGCACACACCCATTCAGTCATTGGGAAAGCCAGCTTATTACAGAGCATGTGCGCTACAGCGAAATTGTAAATGAACTGCAGGAAGCTGCAAGAAGTAATTTGGTTTTTGGTCTACATGTGCACGTAGGAATGGAAACCCGTGAAATGGCCATACATATTGCTAACAGTGCACGCTATTTTTTACCACATGTATTTGCACTAAGCACAAACTCACCTTTTTGGGAAGGCAGGAAAACCGGTTACAAAAGCTTTAGAACAAAAGTTTTTGAAAAATTTCCCCGCACAGGTATTCCTGATCATTTTGAAAGTATTGAAGAATATGACAATTATATAAAACTGCTTGTAAAAACAAATTGTATTGATAATGCAAAAAAAATATGGTGGGATTTAAGGGTTCATCCATTTTTTAATACAGTAGAATTTCGAATTTGCGATATTCCGTTAACAGTGCAGGAAACCATTGCTATTGCAGGATTGTTTCAGTCCATATGTGCGAAGTTGTATAAATTAAGGGCGCAGAATTTAAATTTTATGATGTACAACCGCCGGTTAATTACAGAAAATAAATGGCGTGCAAGTAGATACGGTATTGATGGCAGTATGGTAGATTTTGGCAAAGAGTCTGAGGTAAATACAAGAGTTTTAATTTATGAATTATTGGATTTTGTTGATGATGTAATACCACACCTTGGCAGTGCAAACGCCATTGGTCATGTACATAAAATTCTGGAGCAGGGAACAGGTGCAGACAGACAATTAAAAGTTTTTGAAGAAACAAAAAGCCTTGTAAATGTTGTCGATTATATTCATTCAAGTTTTTTATCTGGATTATAAAATTGAAAAATATAAATCCATATATTTGCAGTCCAAAAAAAAATGGCTGCGTAGCTCAACTGAATAGAGCATTTGACTACGAATCAAAAGGTTTTAGGTTTGAATCCTAACGCGGTCACAAATAACAACATCAAAATGCACTAAAAGCCCTCATAATCAATGATTTGAGGGTTTTTTCTTTTAGGTGAACAACCAAAATAAACCACCCCTTTTCAATACAATGGTGAACAGATCGGTGAACAGATTTTTCCTTCCCTTCTGTTCACCGCTTTAGCCTGAAAGCCTTATCAGTTAAGGATTGCAAGAAATTGTTTTTCTTGTTTCTTTCATCATAATTGCTTATTTTCATAGTATAATATTTGTTCACCACTTCGTTCATATTATACCTAATGGTACAAAAACACACCTTTTCTCTTCTATCATTTATAAGAAATAATAGAAAAAATTCAAACGGCGATTCTGCAGTTTATCTCCGCATCACCATAGATGGTAAGCGCTCCGAAATCAGCACCAAAACAAATGTCCACCATCTAAAATGGAATTCCGCCAAAGGAAAGGTGAAGGGTACATCTGAAGAATCCAGGGCGGATAATAACGCAATCGAAAGTTTTGAAATTAGAGCAAGAGCCGTGTACAGCTCTCTCATGGAAAAAGGAAAAGT
>JANLVW010000803.1:0-1613 GCA_031364205.1 Ferruginibacter sp. | reverse complement strand
AATTTTATAGTGGCCTCGCCAAGAATCGAACCTGGGTCTGGGGCTTCGGAGGCCCTTATACTATCCACTGTACTACGAGGCCATATTAATTAAACCGACATGCAGTTGTTATTTTATTTCCCAAAATTCACAATATTAGTTCCAAATATTTTTACGGCTATAGCCAGTAAAATAACGCCAAAAAACTTTCTTACCACCAGCAATCCATTAGGTCCAAGTGCACGTTCTATCCATTTTAAAGATCCCAGCACCAAAAATATAATTACGCAGTTTACAAGTATACCCAGTAAAATATTTATATCATCGTAATTAGCTTTTAAAGACATGATCGTTGTTAGCGTACCACTTCCTGCTATAAGTGGGAAAGCAATTGGCACCACACTGCCGGTTTTGTCATTGTTTTCAGCCTTAAAAAAATCCAGACCCAGCACCATTTCCAGCCCAATAATAAATATCACAATACTGCCCGCTACCGCAAAAGACTTTACATCCAGTCCAAGCAGGTTTAAGAACTGCTTGCCTATAAAAAGAAACAGTATCATCAGCGAGCCCGAAGCCAGCGTGGCTTGCATGTTATTTATTCTGCCACCCATTTTTGCCTTCAGCGAAATTAAAACCGGCGCATTACCGAGCATATCTATAACTGCAAACAGTGTAAATGTTACGGTTATTATTTCTTTTATAAGTATATGCCCAAAGTCAAACATATCTGCCCCTTTTTGCAAATATAGAAGGTTAATTTACTTTGAATGTTTTCCTAGAATTATTTTAAGGTTACAACTTATAAAACTTTTACATCGGGCCATAAATTGTAAAGCAGTTTTTAAAAATCTCTTAATCCTTCACCAAAGCTTTAGTGTGGGGAAAACTAAATTTTGCACCGGCAGTAAATGACTGTAACATGCTTGGGTTAAAAAAGCGGTTGCCATCTGCATTAAGATCATTACAGAGGCGAGTGGTAATACTTATTTTAACCAGCTTGCGCCTGCATTGATTAACACGGTACAAATTATTAAAGGTCCGGGCGGCAGTATGTATGGCGCAGGCACAGGCGGGGTTGTGCTGTTGCGCAATGATGCTGTGCAAAAATCCGGAACAGATTTAAGCATATCGGGTGGCAGTTATGGTTTGTTTACAGCAAGTACAACGAACCATTTTTCTACAAAAAAAACAAACAGTTTCTTTACGGTTGCACACCAACAGGCAGACGGATACAGAGAGCATTCTGCCATGAGAAGGGATGTGGCCGGCTATACTGTCGCCTACAGACCAAACGATAAACATACAATTACGACGACTACTTATTACAGCAATTTATTTTACCAAACACCGGGTGGCCTAACAGCTGCACAAGTTATAGCAAACCCAAGGCAGGCAAGGCCTGCGACTGCACTGTTTAAGAGTGCAGTTGCACAAAAAGCAGCAATTTATTTAAGTACCATCTATGCTTCGGTAGCTGATGTGGTCGTAATTAACAGTAACTGGAAAAATACTACAGGAATATATTTTAGTTATACTGATTTTAAAAACCCTACCATTAGAAATTATGAGAAAAGAAAGGAAAGAGGTGCAGGTGCAAGAACAGTATTTCAATTTGAAAAGGACAAATTTAC
>JANLVW010000102.1:0-3341 GCA_031364205.1 Ferruginibacter sp. | reverse complement strand
CTACACCAAGCTCAATTGGTAAACCATGGGTATCCCAACCGCCTTTGCGTTTTACCTGAAAACCCTGCATCGTTTTATACCTGCAAACAAGATCTTTAAGCGTACGGCTAATTACATGGTGAATGCCGGGCATGCCATTTGCACTTGGCGGACCTTCATAAAAAACAAAAGGTTTGTTCCCTTCCCGCAGCTCAATACTTTTTTTAAAAGCATCATTTTTATGCCATTGTGCTAATATTTCTTCGCTTATAGCAGGAAGATTAAGCTGGCCGTAAGTTGTATATCCCACACTCATCAAATATTCGTTTAAAATTGTGTGCAAAGGTACATTATTACATAATTAGGTTATTTGGATATTTAACCAATAAAAATTTTAGAGAATAAGCTCATTAATCTATAAAAAAACAGCTTAGAAAATAAATTCTAAGCTGCATATTTATTAAACAACTAAACAAACAAATCTTGCAAAATATTTGTACTTTTAATATTAATGAAGGAGTAATTCACAAGGTTTGATGCCAGTTTGCTTCTTAAACGCAGTACTAAAATGCGAAATAGAAGAATACCCAAGAAGGTGAGAGACTTCTGTTACACTAAGTCCCTTTTCATACAATAAATATTTTGCATGTTCCATTCTTTGACTTTGATAAAAGTCAAAAATTGTTGTACCAAAAATTTCTTTAAATCCTTTCTTTAAATAACATTCATTTATAGCAACTTTTCTGCTTAGGGCTTTTATGGTAATTGGTTCACCGATGCGTTGCAATAAAATTTCTCTCGCCTTTATAATTTTATCCCTATCAGCTTCGTTTGATAAAAATTTACAGCTAAAGCCGGTTTCTTCTTTATCGCCCAACATACAATCCATACTGTACAAAAGCAAAATTTGCATTTGCGCATTTACAAAAATATTTGCATGTGTGTCTGTATAAGTATGATTTAATAAAGCATCTATTGCCATTCTCGTTTTGCCGCACAAAGGTAAGATCTTACTAAAAGAATTTGTGTGCGTAAAAGCCAAAACCTGATCTGAGAAAGTATGTGAAGTTTTGTTGGCTTTCACAAATTGTTGCAAGTAAGACGGCGAAAAACTGAAACTCAATACATCAATACTCTCAACCTTGTTAGAGCAATTTTGTGTACTATTTGACTTACAATTATCGCATTCTGTTTGTTTGTGGTCACAGTATATGTTACCACTCAAACAGAATTTAAGTTGAAGATTATTGGTAACCTCGTCGCTGGTGATGTACATATATTCTAAAATGCCGGTATCATCTATTGACCACTGAGGTAATCTCTTATACCTTTTAATAGAATAATGAATCGAACCCGGTACATTTCTGTCTACTTCGTGTAACAGATGAAGATCCTCCTGAAGGAAGGGTTGTCTTTGCGCTAGCGATAAAATGTCTTGTGCCAATATTGTCATATTGTAAAACTAACGATCATTAGTTAGATGGTGAAATAAAATATAAACTTTAACATTTGATGTCACAACATTAATTCAAGATCCATGATTTATTGTCATTTAATTATCCTATTTCGTAATGATTAATCAATTAAATATTAATTTATAAAAATTTTCACCTATTCCTTCAGAGTTGTGATTCATCAAAACAAGGAACGTTTTTAATTTTCTTGATTATGTACTTTATTTACATCACCCTTTCAGAAATTTTATAAGCTGAGGGACCCAAAAATTGGTAATTGTAAAAAGAATTTTTAGCAGGAAGAAAGATATTGGAAATTAAACCTGTTCTGGTCAGTTAATACAAGTAAAATAATGCTTAATAATATATTTTTAACAGGGTCATAGAACTAAACAAATACCAGCAAAAATATTCCTATTTATATATTTTGCATTTAAAATATTGCTTATTCTGCACCGGAATTTTTCAGCAAAACATGTTGGCAAATGGTTTAAAACACATCATTTTTATAGTTGAAAAACGGTTCATTTTCCATAACTTCGCACGCACTCGATATTTTAAATATTGTTACCAATTATGAGCATAGAAAATGAAGTTTTACCCGAACCTGAAATGCCCGTTTACGGTGCTGACAGTATTACAGTTTTAGAAGGATTAGAGGCTGTTCGTTTACGACCGAGTATGTACATTGGCGATACGGGAGAAAAAGGTCTTCATCACTTGGTTTATGAGGTTGTAGATAACTCCATAGATGAAGCACTTGCAGGTTGGTGTAAAAATATTGCCGTTAACATACACGAAGATAATTCCATATCGGTTGAAGATGACGGCCGTGGTATCCCAACAGGTATCAATAAAAAAGAAAATAAATCAGCTTTAGAAATTGTAATGACAGTATTACATGCAGGTGGTAAGTTTGATAAAGACACTTACAAAGTATCTGGTGGTTTGCATGGTGTGGGTGTGAGTTGCGTAAATGCACTAAGCACAAAATTAGTTGCTACCGTAAACAGAGATGGTAAAAAATACGAACAGGAATATTGCATTGGAGTTCCTCAATATGAAGTGAGGGAAATTGGAACAAGTGAGCATACCGGGACGCACATTCACTTCTGGCCTGATAAATCTATTTTTATTACCACAGAATATAAAAGAGATATTTTAGAAGGTCGTTTAAGAGAACTTTCTTTTCTTAATAAAAAAATAAACATCATCCTTAATGACTTTAGAGAGAAGGAAGAGGATGGAAAATATTATACGAAAACTTTTTACAGCGAAGGTGGTATTGTAGAGTTTGTTGAATACCTGGATAAAAAAGCAGGTCGCAGTCCATTAATTCCAATTGTAATTTATTGCGATGGATATGACGAAAAAAACAATGTAGTGGTAGAGGTTGCCATGACGTACAACGCAGGTTACTCTGAGCATTTATTTAGTTATGTAAACAACATCAACACCATTGAAGGTGGTACACATGTTGCCGGTTTTAGAAGAAGCATAACACGTGTATTTAAATCGTATGGCGAAAAAAACGGCATGTTCGAAAAAGCCAAAGTAGCCATTGAAGGAGATGATTTTAGAGAAGGTATTTCAGCCATCATTTCTGTAAAAGTGCCCGAGCCACAGTTTGAAGGACAAACAAAAAGCAAACTTGGTAACAACGAAGTAAGTGGTATTGTAGATACAACCTTAAGCCGTGTTTTAGAAAATTATCTGGAAGAAAATCCCAAAGATGCTAAAACAATTATACAAAAAGTAATTTTAGCAGCGCAGGCAAGAGCAGCAGCAAAGCGTGCTAGAGAATTGGTGCAACGTAAAACGGTTTTAATAGGTGGCGGTTTGCCGGGTAAACTTGCAGATTGTTCCGATAAAGATCCTGGTCGTTGTGAATTATTTTTGGTGGAAGGT
>JANLVW010000799.1:0-1370 GCA_031364205.1 Ferruginibacter sp. | reverse complement strand
AACTGATAAAACTAAAATTAAAGACCAGTTAGTTGGAGCTTATACTTTTATGATGCAATATTCATTTAATGTAAAAAGAGATCAGGTGGCAGCAGTTGCTTATGCTGACAAAGCATTGGCATTAGATCCTACCGATCAGCAATCTATAAAGAATAAAGAATTTGTTTCTAAAAATGATCCAAATGCAAAGGTAACCGCACCAAAATCCTCCGCAGCTACCAAGCCAGCGGTAGTTACAAAGCCCAAACAGACTGCTCCAAAAAAATAAATGATTAACATAATAAATTATTAAATATAAAAGTTCCGGTCTATTCATCGGAACTTTTTTTGGTTTATATTATTTCGTAATTGGCATGGTATATTGAACTGTCTAACTTAAATTTGCAGTGCTAATAATAACAAACAAACATGCAGTTTTTTTTTCTAAGAATTATAGAAAACAGTACTATAAATTACTTTCCGATTTTGCTGCAAATCATTTTTGCCGTTGGTTTTGTAGCTACAATGATAATTGCTTCGGCTAAATTTGGTCCTAAACGAAAAACTGCTGATAAGCTTGTAAACTTTGAAAGCGGTATAGAAATAAAAGGAAATGCCCGTCAGCCCATGGCAATTAAATATTTTTTAATTGCTATTCTCTTTGTTTTGTTTGATGTGGAGGTTATTTTCTTTTACCCTTATGCGGTAAACTTTAGAGATTTTGCAAAAGACCCCACAATGGGATGGCATACATTTTTAGCAGTTATTATGTTTGTTGGTTCTTTTCTTGCAGGGTTTATTTACATTTTTAAGAAAGGGGCTTTAAAGTGGGAGGAATAGTAATTAGCTAATGTGCTAATTCTTGAAGGAGAAAAAGTAATTTTCTTTTAGTAAGATAAAAATTGATTTATTTAAAAATCGCTATTTGCGTTACCTCTATTAGTCTTAAAAATTGACTAATTATTGAAACGACTAAATAGCTCAAAGTAAAAAAATGCGTCCAGTACAATATAACAATACAGTAAAATTTGCCGGTATACCTGAAGGGTATATGGGTGATGGTTTTATGGCAACCAATTTTGAAAAAGTGGTTAGCCTTGCACGAAAAAATTCTATCTGGCCTTTGCCTTTTGCTACAAGTTGCTGTGGTATTGAATTTATGGCAACAGCTGCCAGCCATTATGATATAGCCCGTTTTGGGAGTGAGCGTATGAGTTTCTCACCACGCCAGTGCGACTTATTAATGGTCATGGGCACCATTTCAAAAAAAATGGGTCCTATTTTGAAGCAGGTTTACTTACAAATGGCAGAGCCACGTTGGGTGATAGCGGTAGGCGCATGCGCAAGCAGCGGTGGTATTTTTGATACTTACTCAGTAATGCAGGGTATTG
>JANLVW010000075.1:0-6209 GCA_031364205.1 Ferruginibacter sp. | reverse complement strand
GTATGATTTTATAATATACCGCACCCATCCATGCATTGTTATCAGAAATGCTGTCATTCTGGTTTGAAATGATGTCGGATTTGTCAATCAATGGAAAAACCTTCAAAGACCCATCTGCGGTTTTCATTTGTATAGCTCCATGCTGCCTGATGGTATTTTCATTTATCAACATCTGCCATGTAAATATTTTATAAGAACTGTCGGGCGCATATAATTTTGAAATATTTACGATAGAATCAAATGCGTAATTAAAAGAATTTCTAGTTTTTAAAGCACGTACAAAAATTCTGGTAAAAACGCTGTCTGCAAAAAAACGATCGGCTGCATCTCTGCCCTGCACAATTTTTAATCCTATCGTTTTTAAAGAATCTTCTTTTTTGAGTAAAAATATTTTATCGGAGGTTGTAATAGATTGGGCAACTAAGGTGGAAGTAACAAAAAAAAGCAATAATGAAGCCACCCAAATTTTCATACCATAAATATATTAAATAAGATGCTACAGCGTCTTTCATTAGATAACAAAATGAATTCTTTAACGAAAACTTACAACAGATGGTTGGCAAATGCAATCAATGATGGAAAGACTGCGTCAATATTTTCATCTTTTAGATTTACTTCGGGCCTTGTTGTTGGTAAAAAAACAGTTTTAATCTCAAGGTTTCTACCAAACTTCATATCACTTAAAGTATTGCCAATCATGATTGCTTTTGTAAGGTCGATTGTAGGAAGGTCTTCTACTGCCTGTAATGCCATACCAATATTAGGTTTGCGGCAAGGACTGCTACTGTCAATATCTCTACAATAATAAACTCTATCTATTCTTCCGCCATTTTTTTCGACTGATTCTTTCATTTTTTTATGCAGATAAATGACGTCTTCTTCTTTTGTTACGCCTTTGCCAATTCCTCTTTGGTTGGTAACAACAACTATATGTTTAAATCTTTTTGAAAAAATGGTCATTGCTTCAAGCACCCCTTCGTAAAATTTAAATTCACTCCATGTGTGTATGTAATCGTTTTGTTTTTCATAATTAATTACACCATCTCTGTCTAAAAACAAGGTCCAGTTTTTATCAATCTCATTAATATCTAGCATCATATTTTAATTTAATTTCATCATTGGCTTTTTTAAAATCTTCAGGTATTCCAATATCAATAAAATAGCCGTTGTCTTGTACACCAATCATGGTAAGTATGTGTAAATATTTCTCCAGAAAATCTTTTTCAAATGAAAATTTTTGAGGCAGATTTAATTGGTAAAAGCTCTTTCTGTTTATCAAATAAATACCACCATTTATAAGACCTTTTTCCATGTGTTTTTTTTCTGTAAATGCAGTAATGATTTTGCTTTCATTTATAATAACCGCTCCATACCTCTCAACATTTTGCATAGGTTTTAATGAAAGAGAACATGCGCTGTTGTTTTTAGTTTGTTCTTCCCACAAGGCATTATTATTTGTTTCAAATAAAGTATCTCCATTTACAATCATTTACATTTTCTTCTTCACATAAATTAAGTACCAGTTTGATGGCGCCGCCTGTGCCTAATGGTTCGTTTTCAACTGAAAATTTAACCTGCAATAGAGGATGATTTAATTGAATGTATTCTTCAATTGTTTTGTGCATGTAACCGAGTGAAAAAATAACTGAAGTTATTTTTTGTGCAGTTAAATGAGCAATAACCCAATGTAAAAAAGGTTTACCTGCAACTGGCGCCATGCACTTGGGTAAATCGGCAACTTCGCAGCGTAAACGAGTGCCGAGGCCGCCTGCGGGTATGATACATTCTTGAATGGGCATTTATGATTTAAGTAGTTTTCTTATAGCGTTAAGATTCTTTCAAAATTATTCTTTAGAAATTAAAACATTGTCAGCATTAGCCTGTAGAAGGCAATTTAATTTGTTGCAACAGTTTAAACAACTTAAGCTTGATACTTTGACAAAGGCAAACTTAGAATTTAACTAATTACATAAAATATTGTTCTTCCACCAACTGGCAAATTATATGACCTAACAAAATATGGCTTTCCTGGATGCGGGGCGTATCTGTTGATGGAACGTTTAATAATATATGACAATCATTTTTCATTTTACCGCCCGATTTTCCAGTAAAACCAATAGTGGTCATACCTTTTTCTTTTGCAGTTTCTATTGCTTTTAAAATATTTATACTGTTGCCTGATGTGCTGAGTCCAACAAGTACGTCGCCTTTTTTACCAATCCCATTTATCATGCGGGAATACACAACATCAAAACTGTAATCGTTTGCCACTGCCGTCATGTAAGAGGTATTTACATGCAGGGCTTCCGCAGGTAAAGCATATCTGTCTTTATAAAAACGACCGCTAAATTCTGCTGCAAGATGTTGCGCATCTGCTGCACTTCCGCCATTACCACAAAACAATATTTTATTCCCGTTTTTAAATGCAGCTGTTATTTTATCTACAGATTCATGTACGGCATCAATCATTTTTTCATCTTGTAATATTGCCAGCTTGGTATCAATAGAAGCTTGTATAATAGATCGAATGGTTTGTTTCATTTATTTGATTTGTGGAACAAATTTATGGATTATAAAATAGCTTGCAAGAGAACAAACGGTTGGTAAAAGCTTAATTATTATTTGTGGCTGAAGAGCGGCGGGATAGAAGTGGAAATCCTTTTTTGTTTGTCCTTCGACAAGCCCAGGATGACAAAAACAAAAAAGATTGCAATGCATAGCCTGAACATCTGATGAATATGGTTACACTCTTCACCGAACAAAATGTATTAAGCCGTCCATGTTGTAAGCCCATATTTCGTAAACGAATATTTTTTTATTTCTCCGCCAAACTGCTTTAAAGCGTTACACACATTGTACCGTGAGTTTTCCGGACAATAAAAAATCATAAATCCACCGTCCCCTGCACCACTTATTTTTCCGCCTGAAGCACTTGCATTTTTTGCAGCATCGTAAATTGCTTCGATTTTGCTGTTGCTGATGTTTGCAGCCATATTTCTTTTTTGCGCAAAGCCATAGTCTAATATGCCACCGATGTCATTTAATTTCCCACGCAGCAATGCTTCCTTTATCATTTACGCCTGTTCTTTTAGGTTGTGCATGGCATCAATACTTTTTTCGTTGTTGCCTTTTACATTTTTTACCTGTTCATTTATTATATGTGCACTCTCTCTGGAGGTTGCCGTAAAATAAAGCAATAAATTATTTTCCATCTCGTGCAGGTATTGCCAATGAA
The DNA here is from genome assembly GCA_031364205.1 of Ferruginibacter sp. GTDB lineage: Bacteria > Bacteroidota > Bacteroidia > Chitinophagales > Chitinophagaceae > Ferruginibacter. The sequence continues at coordinate 2,974 of JANLVW010000075.1, read as the reverse complement.
TCCGCAAAGGGTTTACAATTACTTTGTCATCTTTATAAAATTCCATAAAATTTACACCACCAAAAGTTGCAGCATACTGGTCTTGTCGGCCGCCGGAAAGTTTCAAATCGTTGCGCTCAATATCAAATGCGTAATGGGCAATATCGTAATCGCCCAAAGGAAGTTTAAGCATTTCTTTAAAAGCACCTAAAACCGCTACCACTAAGGTTGAGGATGTACCAAGCCCCGAACTTGCAGGCGCATCTACAAATGTGGTTAATTTAAAACCCTGCCCGGGAAAAGGATAATCTTTTTGAATGCGGTTATATACTGCTTTCAACAAATCTAACGTGCCATTAATGGGCAATTGCTTCCTAAAAATGTATAGTTGTTTTTCGCTTCTGTCAGCAGCTTCAACAACAATAATTTTTTCGCTTAAAATTTCTATTGATGCATGCGCAAATAAAGAAATAGTGGCATTTAAAATGGCGCCGCCAAATAAATCTGCATAAGGGCTAACATCTTTGCCACCACCTGCAAGACCAATACGCAAAGGAGCTTTGCTACGAAAAATCATGTTGTTGTTTTATGTGTGGCAATGTACAAATAATATTTAGAGGTAAAGCTTTACAAACCTGTAACCTCCGTGTTTAATATTTTCCATTATTTTTGCCGCATGACAGTAGAACAAATAAAGGCTCTTCGAGACCGTACATTGGTTTTGAGGAGATTTCTTTGACGTAGAAAACCGAGAATCAAAGATTACAAATGACAAACAACTTTCACTTTCGCCAGGCTTTTGGGATGATAATGCCAGGGCAACTTCCATTTTAAAAGAGACAAAAGTAAACGAGTATTGGGTAAATATGTTCCATGCTGTAATTACTGCTGTTGAAGACTTTGCTGTACTTTTTGAGTTTTGGAAATCCGGAGATACGACTGAAGAAGAAGTGCAGGAAGCTTTTGACGATGCTTTCTTAAAAATTGACGAAGCCGAATTTAAAAGTACGCTGAACGAACCCGAAGATGAACTGCCTGCAATGTTGCAAATAAACAGTGGCGCCGGTGGAACAGAAAGCCAGGATTGGGCGGAAATGCTTGCGCGGATGTTTCGCATGTATGGCGAAAAACAAGGATGGACAGTTACAGAAATGGACTGGCAATGGGGCGATGGTGCCGGTATAAAAACCTGTACGTATAAATTTGAAGGAGCATTTGCTTACGGATTTTTAAAGAGCGAAAGTGGTGTTCACCGGCTTGTGCGTATTTCGCCATTTGACAGCGCAGCACGCCGTCATACAAGTTTTGTAAGTGTAAATGTTTATCCGCTGGTAGATGATACTATTGTTATTGATATAAACCCAGCCGATGTAAAAATGGAAACATCAAGAAGTGGTGGTGCAGGCGGACAGAACGTAAACAAAGTAGAAACAAAAGTAATGCTGACGCATATTCCAACAGGAATTGTTGTGGTTTGTCAGCAGGACAGGAGCCAGCTCGGAAACAGAGAACTTGCCATGCAAATGCTTAAAAGCCGGTTGTACGAAATTGAACTGCAAAAGCGCAACGAAATAAAAGATGCTGCTAATAGCAAGAAGAAAAAAATTGAATGGGGAAGCCAGATTCGCTCTTACGTTTTTCATCCATACAAAATGATAAAAGATCACCGCACTGATTATGAAGTTGGAAATGTGGGTCCGATAATGGATGGTGAAATTGATGGATTTATCAAAGCATATTTAATGGCGGAGAAGGAGGAGGCGTAAATTTCATTTATACAAACTGCCTACATTGTTTATTTTTAAATTTTTTAAAATAATAATTACTGATTCAATTAATAAATAAAATATTTTTTATGCAATACGGCTCTTTTTATTACCCATTACCTGTAAATGAACCTGTTCTAAATTACACAAAAGGTTCAAAAGAAAAGCTTGCTTTAAAGGCAGCATTAAAAGAATTCAAAAGTACTAAAATTGATGTGCCTATGTATATTGGTGCTGATGAAGTTCGTACAGGTAAAACAGTAAGTATTCATCCACCGCATGAGCACAAACATGTACTTGGTCAATATCATATCGGAGATGCATCTCATGTAAAAAAAGCCATTGCCTCCGCACTAAAGGCAAAAGATAAATGGGCTGCAATGAGTTGGGAGAACCGCGCAAATATATTTTTAAAAGCGGCAGATTTGCTTGCTACAAAATACCGTCCACATATCAATGCAACTACTATGCTCGGGCAAAGTAAAAATGCTATGCAGGCTGAAATTGATGCAAGTTGCGAGTTGATAGATTTTCTTCGTTTTAATGTTCACTTTTTAAGTGATATTTATCAAAAGCAGCCCATCAGTAGTCCCGGTATAAACAACCGTTTGGAGTACCGCCCTTTAGAAGGATTTGTATTTGCACTAACGCCATTCAACTTTACAGCAATAGGTGGTAATCTACCTACGAGTGCGGCCATGTGTGGCAATGTTGTTGTTTGGAAATGCGCCAACACACAGGTTTACAGCGCACAGATGTTCATGAAAATCTTAAAAGAAGCAGGCTTACCCGATGGTGTTATAAACCTTGTATTTGTAGATGGACAAACCATTGGCGATGTAATTTTTAATCACCCTGAGTTTGCTGGATTGCATTTTACAGGCAGCACAGGTGTATTTAATAAAATGTGGGAGACTATTGGTAAAAACACACCGATATATAAATCTTATCCACGAATAGTTGGAGAAACCGGTGGTAAGGATTTTGTTATAGCGCATAAAAGTGCCGATGTAGATGTAGTGGTGGCGGCACTTGCAAGAGGAGCTTTTGAATACCAGGGGCAAAAATGTTCAGCAGCTTCCCGTGCGTATTTGCCGAGTAATTTGGCAGCAGAAATTAAAAAGAAATTAATAGAAACCGTTAAGACCATGAAATTGGGAACAGTCGAAAATTTTACCAATTTTATTAATGCTGTAATTAATGAAAAAAGTTTTGACAAGCTGGAAGGT
>JANLVW010000068.1:0-4366 GCA_031364205.1 Ferruginibacter sp. | reverse complement strand
TTTATTATTTGCTGTTTTTAGGGCATATAAGATCTCAATAACCAATTTTATAACTTTAATAATAATGGTTTTCTCTGCGTTGTTTACTTATGCATTCTTTAAAACGCCTTGGGTATTTCCCGGCTTAATAATTATTGGCGGTATAGCTACAAGCCTGAGCAGCAAAAGGATTCCCGAAAAAGAAGTTATTAAACCAAGGCAAATAAGATGGACTAATATCTGGTTATTTGGATTTATTTTTATTGTGGCAGGTATATTAAGTGAAACGGCAAGAAAGCAACAATGGCAAGATAGAAAAGCTTTTAATCTTTTCGAAAACTCGTATCGTTTTGGAAGTTTTGTTTTTGGAGGTGGTGATGTATTGTTACCGATGATGTTAGATCAGTATGTGGAAAGGCCGAATAGTAAACAGGTTTTACAAAATAATCCTGATGCTTTAAAAATTGACAGAAAGGACTTACTTACAGGTTATGGATTTGTTAGAGCAATACCTGGGCCTGTATTTTCTGTAGCTTCTTTTACTGGCGGAATGGCTTTAAAAAATGATGGATTTTCTGCACAACTGATTGGTTGTATAATTGGTTCCGTAGCTATTTTTCTTCCTAGTGCTCTCTTGGTACTTTTCTTTTTTCCTGTGTGGCAATATTTAAAGAAGTTTGTGGCTGTTTACCGAGCTTTAGAAGGGATAAATGCAGTAGTTGTAGGCATAATGGCTGCTGCCGCCGCTTATTTATTAAATGGATTGGTTTTTTCAAGCTCCCATATGTCAGAATTTCTTAGTCCTGCAGTTATCATAGGAACTTTCATTTTACTAAAATATAGTAAAGTTCCACCGCCAATTATAGTAATCTTTTGCGTTATTCTAGGTTGGATTTTCTAGTTCTGATCTATAATATCCTTTTAATTCAATTTCCTCCATTACTTTGTCAGTTACCAAATAGCGTATAGATTTTTTATCTTTTATACTTTTTCTAATTTGTGTAGATGATATATCTAAAAGCGGTGCATCAATTATTTTAATACGTTCCGGTAAATCTGTTTTGATGGGAAAAGAGGGTCGTAGATAAATTAATATATTATAACTTAATATAATTTGTTTGTAATTCTTCCATTTACTTAAATTTAGATAACTGTCGCTTCCTATTATTAAGCTAAAGTTGTGTTTTGCATATTTTTCTGATAAGTATATTAAAGTATCTATTGTGTAAGATGGTTTTGGCATTAAAAATTCAACATTATTTACTTTTAATTTTTTTTCATCTTCGATTGCAATCTTTACAAGCGAATATCTGTGTTGTTCATTTAATAACCCGGCAGATTTTTTTAATGGGTTTTGAGGTGAAACGATAAACCAAACCTCATTCAATTGAGTGTTATAAGCAATGTGATTGGCTATTATTAAATGACCGATATGAATTGGATTAAAAGAACCAAAATAAAGACCAACCTTCATGATATAATTTTTTACAACTCTTCCACTAGTATGTGTTCCGCTTCGTTTAATCTTAAACTTAGCGTATAACCCGCAACAGAAACAGATATGGGATCTTTGAAAGGAGCGATTTTTTCGACAATAATTTTCTCACCTGGCACACACCCCATTTCCATTAGCTTTAAAAAAATATCATCATTTTCAAAACCTTTGATGATTACTTCCTGCCCAATTTTAATTTCAGATAACTTTTTATACATTAGTATTCTATTAGTTTTTAGAATTTGCAAAATTACTGTTTAAGCCATTCTTATTATAGCGTTTAAAGAAATTTATGTCAGTTGTATTTCATCAAACAATTCCTGTTACTTTAAAAAAAAGAAAACAGTTAAAATCCTTCATTCATGATATTTTTTACAAAGAGGGAAAACGGCTTGAGATTCTGAATATTATCTTCTGTTCAGACAATTACCTTCTTGGCATGAATCAACAACACTTAAAACATAATTTTTACACAGATATTATCACTTTTGACTTAAGCGAATCGACGAACGCTCCTATAATAGCAGAACTCTATATAAGTATCGATAGGGTAAGAGATAATTCCAAATCTCATAAAACAACTTTTTCAAATGAACTCCATCGAGTCATTTTTCATGGCGTCCTGCATTTGTGTGGATATAAAGACAAAAAACTTGCTGACATAAAAAATATCCGAAAAAAGGAGGATTCATGCTTAAATAATTATCTTGATAATTAAGGGAGAAGTTCCACGAAACACTGTTTCAGCATGAAACATTTATCTATATTTATCAAAATAGTGTTCCACGAATCCCGTTTCAACCTGAAACAAAACAATTAATAATGACAAGAAAAAAATGGACAGCAAAGGATGTGGTGACTGACGCTATATTGAAAATTAGAGAAAAAAGAAAGTGGCAACAGGCTTTAAGAAGATATATTATAGAGAAAAATGTAAGTGAGGGTTATGCAGTTTACTTTGGTTTGGATATTAAAAGCTTTAGGGAATGGATCGAAACTCAGTTTACAGGTAGTTTAAACTGGGATAATTTTGCCGAGCAATGGCAGTTTGACCACATTGTTCCAATCGCTTATTTTGATTTCAACAACGATGCTGACCTAATGCTAGCTTGGAGTTTTATCAATATTAGAGTTGAAAAGATTGGTTTAAATAAAGCAAGAGAAAAAAAGATAGATGTGATTGCTGCAAAATCATATTTTAATGCGCTTTATAATAAAACAGCGTATTCGATATGTGCTAAAATGCTTAAGAAAATTAACCAGATAGAAAATTCTTACATATTGTCAGAGCCTAAATTGGAAAACTTTATTATTCAACGAAAGCAGGAGTTTGAGATAATTTCAACATTGAACGCTGCAGAATTTGCTCAATTGAATCGAGGAAGGGCATTAGATGATATTTTACTGGAAAAAGAAATTTTAAAAAAATTTGGATAGATGTCTTCTTTTTTAAAAAGGCTACCCGCTTCGTACCTTTGCAGCGATGTTTTCAAAATATGATATAATAGTTGTTGGTGCAGGTCATGCCGGTTGCGAAGCAGCAGCAGCTGGTGCAAATATGGGTAGTAAAACACTACTTATTACAATGAATATGCAGACCATTGCACAAATGAGTTGTAACCCGGCAATGGGAGGTATAGCAAAAGGCCAAATTGTAAGGGAAATAGATGCACTTGGTGGTTACAGCGGAATAGTTACAGATAAAAGCATGATTCAGTTTAGGATGCTAAACAGATCAAAAGGACCGGCAATGTGGAGTCCGAGAGCCCAAAGCGATCGGATGTTATTTGCACAGACGTGGAGAGAAATGCTTGAACAAACACCGAATGTTGATTTTTATCAGGATACGGTGTATAATTTAATCATTGAAGGCGATAAAGTTGTCGGTGTAGTGACGGGTCTTGGTCACAAAATATATTCAAATTCTGTAGTTCTCACAAACGGAACTTTCTTAAATGGTGTGATTCATATCGGTGAAAAGAATTTTGGTGGTGGTAGAGTTGCAGAGAAAGCGGCTACCGGTATAACAGAGCAATTGGTTGCTCTTGGTTTTGAAACGGCAAGGTTGAAAACAGGAACACCTCCAAGAATTGACGGGCGTAGTCTTGACTATTCAAAAATGGAAGAGCAAAAAGGTGATGAGGAAATTGTAGGATTTAGTTACTTAAATAGAGCGGAATTGAAGCCTCAAGCTCAAAAAAGCTGTTGGATAACTTATACGAACCAAGAAGTACATGATATTTTAAAGACTGGTTTTGAAAGAAGCCCAATGTTTCAGGGAAGAATACAAGGTACAGGACCAAGGTATTGCCCAAGCATTGAAGATAAAATAAACAGGTTTGCAGAAAGAGAAAGGCATCAACTGTTTGTAGAGCCTGAGGGATGGAATACTGTAGAAATATATGTGAACGGTTTTTCCTCTTCCCTCCCGGAAGAAGTTCAATTAAAAGCATTAAAAAAAGTACCGGGTTTTGAAAACTGTAAGATGTTTAGACCTGGTTATGCAATTGAATATGATTTTTTCCCACCAACACAGCTAAAAACCAGCCTCGAAACAAAATTAATTAAAAACCTCCTTTTTGCCGGACAAATAAATGGAACAACAGGATATGAGGAAGCAGCATGCCAAGGGTTGATGGCCGGTATAAACGCTCACTTGGCAGTGAAGGATGACAATCCATTTATACTCAAGCGTAGCGAAGCATATATTGGTGTACTTATTGACGATTTAATAAACAAGGGTACTGATGAGCCTTATAGAATGTTTACAAGCAGGGCTGAATTTAGAACCTTATTAAGACAGGATAACGCAGATTTGCGTCTTACAGAAATTGGTCATGAGTTAGGATTAGCATCTAAGGAAAGATTTGATATGGTTATGGAAAAGAAAAG
>JANLVW010000009.1:0-5064 GCA_031364205.1 Ferruginibacter sp. | reverse complement strand
CTTTTAAAATAGTCAACCTTATATTTATGCAATTCATTTATAACTTTTAAAAAAACCTGCTGCACGCTATCTTTGGCTTCTTCCTCATTCTTTAAATATTTCATGCATACACCTAAAAGCATAATAGTGTATCGCTGTAATAAAATACCTAGCGCTTCAGTATTGCCATCTTTACCATAGATCTGCAAGAGTTCCTTATCATCTTTATCGTGGTATTTTGTAACCATGCTTTGCAATAAATGCAGTTTTATACCGGTTAGATGAATAGTTCAAAAAATTCCATAATAAATATTATTATTTTATAGACGACGTGGTTGTTTGAGAGGAAATATTTTCGGCTTCATTTTTTGGTTTATCGAAAAACAACATTTTAATTCCAATAACAAGTAATAAAACCGCAAAGCATTTTTTTAATATTTCCTGAGATACTGTTAGTGCGATCCTGCTTCCAAAATAACTCCCTATAAAAAAAGCAAGCGCAATAACTGCGGTTACTTTTATATCTACATATCCTGCTTTGTAAAATTGTAATACCCCTAATAGCCCAATGGGTAATAACAGTATTGCTAAAGATGTGCCTTGTGCAGTTTTTTGAGAAAAACCTATAAAGTAAACAAGTGCAGGTACAATTACAATACCACCTCCAATGCCAATTACACCACTAAGTATCCCGGCACCAATGCCGATCAGCAAAAGAATAAAAAGAGTTTGTAAGTCCATTTTTTTAGGGTTGTTGGGTATTGTTTTTTGGGAAATGTTCATTGTACATTTTTATAGAATCGTCAATTACTTTATAAGCCGCTTCCTTATTTTGAAATTCATCTATCTCCACCTTTTTATTTTCCAGTACTTTATATTGTTCAAAAAAGTTTTTTAAAACATTTATAAAATGTTCAGGTAATTCCTCTATGCTTTTTATATGGTTAACAGAAGGGTCGTTAGAAGCTACTGCAATAATTTTATCATCTTTTTCGCCATTGTCTATCATTTGCATGTTCCCTATAACAGTAGCTTTCACAAGGCATAACGGTGCAATACTTTCGCTGCACAACACCAATATATCAAGTGGGTCACCATCATCCCCCAAAGTTTTGGGTATAAAGCCATAGTTTATAGGATAATGAAAGGAAGAATAAATAACACGGTCGAGCTTAAGCAAGCCGGTTTGCTTGTCTATTTCATATTTGCAGCTGCTACCCTTTGGAATCTCTATTAAGGCATTTACCTGTTGCGGCGCATCATAACCATATTCAGCACCATGCCATGGATGTAGTACATACATAAATTAATTGTTTATAATTTTAAAACCTATAAATGTTGCCATAATGCAGGCAGCTACGCTTGTTAATATATAAAAGCCCGCAGTCAGGTATTCTCCTGTTTTTAGCAATTGAAAATTTTCTAAACTAAAGGCAGAAAAAGTTGTAAACCCACCACAAATTCCTGTAGCTAAAAAAAGCTTTGCATTTTCTGTTATAAAATTTGTTTTTTCGCTTAATGCAAACACAATACCTATAAACAAACAACCTAAAATATTTACGAAAAGGGTATGAAAAGGAAAGTTTTCCGTTTTCCATACAGTTGTTATAAAGTAGCGCAATATTGCACCAATACTACCACCCAGCCCAACGAATAAAAAACTTTTAATCATAAATTAGTTTGTTGTCGAACTGTCGGCAGATGTATATTTAAAATCTACACTCCACGTTTCATTCCTCCGCACTACCTTGATATTCATGGGTTGTTTCATGTAAGAATTACTGTAGTTTATAATTGTAGTGGAATCATTTTCGTCAGTAAGTGTATTTATAATGTAAGAAGCTTTTTTATATGCCTGTTTTTTTTCCGGGGGAAGACGCTCGTAATATGTTTTATAAGAATCAAACATTGCAGTGTTTTGAGCATCACTCAAAAGAAGCTTTTCAGCTGATTTAAAATTACCATCCAGTGTAGCACGAATAAATTCTGTACCTGTTGCTACTGATGTTGATGGACGTTTTGCATCGTTGTTGTTGCATGATCCAAAAATTATTAAAAGTATTAATATTTGTAATGATAATTTCATGTATTTAATTATAGATTTTAGGGTTTGATTCTTTCAAATTTAAATCTAATATTTTGTATGTAAGTAACAAAAAAAAGTACCCATTAAGAGTACTTTTTTTTGATTATTGTTATTTTAGATATTTTTATAGGAATGGTCTGTTCTGTTTCTGTTTTTTTGAGCTGCATCTTTTTCATCCATAGCATCCTTGTCGTCTTTATTGTAAGCCTTTATAATTGCCTTTACAAGCTTGTGTCTTACAACATCTTCTTCATCCAGTTCTATATGCGATATGCCATCAATATTTTTTAATAAACGGGAGGCACGCCAAAGTCCGCTCTGCATATTTTTTGGTAAATCAACCTGTGTAGGGTCACCGGTTATTATAGCTTTGGCGTTGGGGCCAATTCTTGTTAAAAACATTTTAATTTGAAGGTCGTTGGTGTTTTGCGCTTCGTCTAATATAATGAATGCATTGTCCAAAGTTCGGCCACGCATATAGGCCAGTGGCGCAATTTCTATTATACGAGTGCTCATGTAATAAGCAAGTTTATCAGCAGGTATCATATCATCCAGCGCATCGTATAGCGGTCGTAAATATGGATCAATCTTTTCTTTAAGGTCACCCGGTAAAAAACCTAAACTTTCTCCTGCCTCAACTGCAGGGCGTGTAAGGATTATTTTTTTAACCAGCTTATTTTTTAATGCTCTTACTGCAAGTGCAACTGCTGTATAGGTTTTACCGGTTCCTGCGGGACCGATTGCAAAAACAATATCATTTTTATCGCATGCCTGAACCATTAATTTTTGATTTGCAGTTCTTGCTCTGATCGTTTTGCCGTTTGGACCAAATACTAATACATCGTTGGGATTACGGTCAATAAAATTATCAATACTTTTTTCATCATCGCCACCCAATACCTGCGAAAAATAATTTTCACTCATGTGGCCACTTCTTTCGAGGTATTTTATTAAAAGATCTATTTTTTCTTTCGCTTCTTCAATTTGTTCTGAGGCACCGCTTAATTTTATTTGTGTGCCTCGGCTTAAAATTTTAAGAAGAGGAAATTTCTTTTTCAGAATGTCGAGCTTGCCGTTGTTAACTCCGAAAAATTCAATAGGGTTTACATTTTCTAAATTGATGATGGTTTCTGTCAATTTTTATTTGCTTTGTTTGAGTAATAATTTGCTGAAAAATATCAGCTGTATGTTCTTATCAAATTTAATGAATAGCAGTGGTTATATACCCATTATAATTATTCACATTATTAAAATATTATGTGAAAAAAGAATTTAGAATTTTCCAATAATTTTAAAATTAATCAGTCTGGGAGTTAATCGGTTCGGCAAAGCGTAAACTGTATTGGAAAAATCTTTTATTAGCTGGAAGGAAATGGTATTTTCTCTGTTTATAAGGTTAAACACTTCCAAACTAGCCCATATGTTTTCAAATTTTTGAAATGGACTGTGGCTTCTTCTTACAGATTTCTCACTAAGCAACAATGCGCTGAAACCCATATCTACCCGTATGTATGAAGGAATAATCAGGCCGTTTCTATACTTTACGGAACCCGGAATATTATAACTCATGTTGCTGCCATAAATAGCATTTAGATGAACTTTAAAATTTTTATTAGTAGGTAAATAATCTTCCAGGTAAAGCCCTACAGTTATTAATCTGTCAGTTGGGCGACGCACATAACCAACATCATTTTTTACACTGTCTTTAACTTTTCTGTCAACCGTTCCTGCGTTTATAATTTCGCCTGCTGCGTTCTTGTAATTATAATAACTGTTGTTGTTTAAATTTTCTTTTGTGCGCATGAAGCCTACACTTAACCAGCTTTCTGCATCTTTTACAAGTTCACCAAAAAGCCTGAATTCAACTCCCGTTGCATAAGCTTTAGCATTGTTGCTTCCGAGGTATCTTATTTTTACATTATCAATATCGTATGGTACAACGGCAGTCATTTGTTTGTAATAAGCTTCAGTTGTAAGTCTAAGTATTCTGTTGCCATTTCCTTTAAAATTATAATCAATACCTGCAACAAACTGTTTGCTTTTTTGTGCTTTTATGTTTTCATTAACCGAGCCATCGTTTCTTCTTAATTCTCTGTAAAAAGGCGGTTGATTGTAAACACCTGCCGCTGCTTTAAAAACAATGTCTTTATTGCCCAATGGTTTCCAGCTTATTTGTGCCCGAGGGCTTATCAAAAATTCTTTGTTTAAACTATTGTAGTTAAACCTTACGCCTGCCTGCAAAGTAACATCGCTGTTGTTTTTACTAAGCCTTATATTATCCTGCACGTAACCGCTGTATTTTTGAATATTTAAATCTGATATGCTGTTTTGTACATTGTAAATTGTTAACGACCCGGGAACATATGGGAGCGAATAACCTGCGGAATCTCTGTATTCAAACTGCGCAAGTTTATCTTTAATATTTGTTTGCTCTGCAGATAAGCCCCACTGTATAAAATTATTTTTTGCATCATAACTTCCTTTGTGGCTTGCGTTATATACTTCAATGTTTAATTGGTTTCTTGCATAATTTTGATAAAATCCTGCACCCAATGGATTAGTAATTTGACCAAATGTTGGGCTTGTGTTATCAAAGTCTCTGTCACCAAAAAGATACGCTGCACCGATATCAACATTTTCCTTTTCTTTGTCTTTAAAACGGCTGAGCATCCATTTAATTTTTGTTTTTTTATTGATGGATTGTAAGAGTGATAAGCCGATTAAACTTGAAGTGTAATTATCTTTTTCCTGTCCCTCAAAAAATACATCCAATCCAAGATTTGCTGTAAAAAACGGTGAAAAAACCGAGGTTGTTTTCTTTACAGATTCAGGAAAAAATGTAAATCTTGATGTCGAAATAATACTAAGCAGCTCAATCTGAAGTTTTGGCGAAATCGAGTAGCTTAAAAATCCCTGTGCGTCGGATGCGGAGGGAATGTATGCACCTGCAGTTGGCTGGTTGCTTAGCAGATTTCTGTTGCTTTTATTTCGCACGCCGG
>JANLVW010000820.1:0-5670 GCA_031364205.1 Ferruginibacter sp. | reverse complement strand
GGTTTCTAAAAAAGCTTTCAAATCTCCACCGGCATTTTTTACTTTGCCATATTCCGCCATCATTTCTATATCTCTGTAGTCTTCTATTTTATCAAATTTAATATTTGTCATGCCAAGTTCATCACCATAATAATAGTAGGGTGTGCCACGCATACTTAATAAAAAAGTGGTTAACATTTTGGAAGAAGCATCTCTAAATTCCGGTGCATCATTACCCCAGCGAGTTACCATCCTTGGTTGGTCATGATTACCTAAATAAATTGTGCCCCAACCTTTATTTGCAAAAACACTGTCCCAAGCAGAATACACATTTTTAAATTCCAGCAGACTCCAGTTTGGATTCATTTTTTTATATGCACCTTTTTCATAACCAATATCTACACCTTCAAAATGATAACTCATATCAAGTTCGTGCCTATCAGGATCTACAAAATTCATGGCCGTTGCTTTTGTAGTGCCTGCACCTTCGGCCAGCGTCATAATATCATATTTGCTCAGTACTTCTTTATTCATTTCCTGCAAGTAAGTATGCACTGCAGGTGTGCTGGCAAAATACGTAAACCAGCCACCGCCATATTTTTCATCCAGTTCTTTTTGAGTAATTACTGGGAAGCTGGTATCTTTTGCAATTACAGGAATAACATCCATCCTAACACCATCCACGCCTTTTTTAAACCACCGGTTCATCATGGCGTAAATTTCTTTTCTAAGCTCAGGGTTTTCCCAATTTAAATCGGGTTGTTTGTAACTAAAATAATGTAAATAATAACTGTTGGTCAGTGTATCGTATCTCCAGCCACTTCCATCCACTTCAAAAGAGCCTGGACGAAATGCCGGTTTGCCTCTTTCTGCAGGCCACCAATGAAAATAATTTCTGTATTTATTTGTACGGCTGCTTCTTGCCTGCTTAAACCATTCATGTTCATCGCTACAATGATTTACTACAAGATCCATCACCAATTTCAAACCCCGTTTGTGCATTTGGGCTAACAGCACATCAAAATCTGCCATGGTTCCAAATTCTTTCATAATGTCATCGTAGTTGCTTATGTCGTAACCATTGTCAGCATTGGGGCTGCCGTAAATAGGATTTAACCATACAATATCTACCCCGAGACTTTTTACATAATCGAGCTTACCGGTTAACCCTTTTAAATCACCAATACCATCGCCATCGCTGTCTTTAAAACTTCTTGGGTAAATTTGATAAACTACAGCTTCTTTCCACCATGCTCTATCCTTTACATTGGCAAAGGCACCGTTACTATTGAGTTTGGCAGATCCTGTTTGTTCTTTATTTTGTTGCTTGCACGACATTAAAAAAATAATGGAGATTAAAAAGGGAATAGAATATTTCATAATGTTTATTTTAGAATTACAGATAGCTTGGTTGTAAACGATTTACAATTACCTAGCGTTTTTGGCATTTTCTTCAACAAAATGAGTATGTTCTTAACTGTTTATAATTTCAACAAAATAAATATTTCAGTTTAAAATTATTTTGGTAAACAACAACCACAATCGCTATCCTTAAAACTACGTGGAAAAATTTAAAATACCAGCAACGCTGTCAATCACTTATCTTTTATTACAGAAGGTTTTTCTTTGTTTACGATGTTAGACTTACAAAAAATTGTCTATCAGGTTATGATAATTTAGGAGAGTATAAAACGCAGTCTTTAAATATTCGATGTATTTAAAATTAGTTTCTTCAGATTAATTTCTCGGATGGATCTGTTGGATCTTAAATATGAGCATAGCTGCAACAGCAAAAATGCCCATCGGGCTAAACGCCAAACAGGCAGATGCAACAGCACTAATGTTGCCCGTTGCTGTTGTATTTTTTTGGCAACAAAATCTTTTAAAAATCTGCTCCATCATTCATGGCTCTTGCAATAGCATAGCTTCCAACTTTTTTACCGCATACTAATCCGCTGTCGCAATCGCTGCGGTAGTGCAGTGCGCCATACAATCGTGAAAGAGAAGCCTGCTTAGCCATATCATTATATGCTGTTGCTTTGGCCGGAATAATATAGCCGAGAATTGTTGAAGCTGCACCGCTAAATGTTGAGTGTCCGCTTGTGTAAGAAGGAAAATTTGGTATGCCTGTCCAGGTCTTTATATCAGGATTAAACTGTGAAGGACGAGGGTTAAAATATTTATATTTTGTATCCCAGCATACAACAGCGGCATCCATCAAACTCATGTTAAGCAATGCCATATTTCTTGCCCATCTTACTTCGCTGAAACGCTGCTTTACAAAATCTTCAGATGCTATTGCATCCCAATGACCCGGCGGTGTGTAAGTATTGGCACCATCTGCCCAATAGTGAACAATTTCTATTCTATTACGGTCATAATTTTTTGCATAATACAAAACTTCATCTGCTTCAATTTTAAATTGTACAGAATTTGTAGATGGGGGTGCAGCTGCACTGATATTGGTAACCATCGTTAAAGAATCAAATAAAAATGTTTTCACTTTTCCAAATAATGGTAACATGGGTGGGCGTTTTGGAAGATCCTGGCTTATCCAGGGCATTTCGCCGGTGGCTGCGGTTTGCGATTCTATTTGTGCCCAAAGTATAGCTGTGCCTACTGAGGATCCTGCTCTGTCAGTTCTTGCCCTTGCTGTAAATTTTTGTGCTACTGCTTTACCTAATAATTCACCGGCTTCCACATCGCTGCGAACATTTGCGCCTGCAATAATGCGGTATCGTTTATGTTCTTCTGCTTTCTGTTGTATAAAATCCTGATCGGCAGGAAAAAGTAATTTTAATAACTCTACAGTTACACCCACTACAGCCGCATCTTCAGAAGGATAAGAACCCAGATCATTTTGTGGCACCAAGGCTTTTACGCCAGCATCAATTTTATATGGGGCCTGCCGGTTGTACAGTTTTTTATAGTAATAACTTGCAATTAATGCGTCGTATTGGGCTGCAGCAACATACGCGTATGCACGGGCAGCATAAGGCGGATTACTGAAAGGAAAAACAGGATATGCAAAGGGATTTCCAGCACTTGGAAAAGGATATGTACCATCTGCATTTTGATATGGTGGAATGTTGTGTTTTGCAACAAGTTCTCTCAAAATTTCATTCCACCTCAGTACCGCACCGGCGCTCCAATATGCAATGAAATTTTTTTGGGTTTCGTTTAAATTTCTTTGCCATCCTTTTATTTCATTTATCTCCGCAACATAAGCAGGAGTCGTAGTTGCGACTGGAGCAGCTACAGGAAATTCTGTAGGCCCGGTTAATAAAACAGGTTTCCATACACCTGCATTTACATCAGTTTTTAAAGGATCTAGGGCAGTGAATTCTAAATTCCGTTCTACAATAGATTTATTGCAGGACTGTAATATAAAAAAGAGGAGAAATAAGTTGAGTATTTGTAATAATTTTTTCATCGTTGTAATTGAAAAGTTTTGATCTAATATGATTGATAATCTTTTTAAAAAACTAATTCATTGTATTACCATCCAATTTTTTTTCAGCAGCAGCTTTGAATTTTTTATTAAAATCGATTACATAAAATCCCCCAAAATTAAAATGTGTTGCCTGACCTACATTCCTACCCGAAACGGTATAATTTAACCCACCAGTCAAAGCAAGATTACCATCTTTTTTAACAGTATACTTTCCGTTAAATCCCACAGAAGTGTTGTTCATTGTATTGCTTAAAAAAGGCATGTTATTTTTGCTGATATCAAATCCTCCCTGTGTAATCCATTTATTTAAAACAGCCTCAGCAATTAATTTATTACTGCGAAAGCCCGTTCTAATATTAAAGGATGTTGCATTGGGCATTCTTACTTCATTGGTGTAATGCATTTCTGTAGTGTAATAAGATGTACGGTCAATTTCTACATTGCTTCTCTGAATGTAAGTGCCGGATATTGTTGCAAACCAGTTACTGATCTGATAATCTAACATTCCTCTAAAAGATAGATTGGTGCTGTGCATTCCAATAGAAAGCGGTAAATAATCTGCTACATAATCAGTGGTAGGAAATGATAAACCCCCAATGGTGTATACAGAAAAAGTACCGTGACCTATTTCTTTTTTAATGGGCATATATTTTAGAAACAGTGATAAATCCTGCAGCCCTTTCATACTGTGCAAAGTGCCTGCAGTTGCTTTGGTTTTTATGTAAGGCAGGCTAAATAAAAAATTAAGATTATTTCTTATTCCGTAGTTACCCTGTATCATAAATTCTTTTGTGGATACAGTTCCCAGATTTGCATTGACTCTTTTGTTTGTTCCTTCCCAATAATTTTTCCAACTGCCGCTGCTATACATTAACCCTGCACAAAATTGTTTTTTATTCATCATAATAGCATCAATATCTGTTTGCGCAAAAGGGCAATAAAAGGCAAAGGTTAAGGACAGTAAGATGATGATTCGAGTTGTAATTATCTTTTTCATTTTACTCGTTTTAATAGTTAATTAAATTATAGCTTCATCTTAAGTGATGAAACTACGTAGCTTCCAACTTTTTTTCCTGCTTCGGTACTTACAATACAGGAGTTGTGAAAATGAATGCCACCATAAAACCTGGCCCAGTTATTTTCTTCTGCAGCTGCACGAAATGATTTAAAACTTCTGCTTGCTATACCAAATTCCAACTCGGATGTATCCTTGTAATGAAAATTATCGCCATAAACACTTGTAAGTGCTTCTGCTGCTGCCGAAGAGCATGTTGAGTGTCCGCAGGTATATTCAGGAAACGGCGGAGTTTGCAAATACGGTTGCCAGTCAGCATCAAGGTATTTATTAATGACCGTTTCAGGCCTCGCAGTGTTGTATTTATATTTTGCATCCCAGCATTGTATAAAAGCTTCAAATAATGCAATGCTGGTTTTTGCAAATGCATAAACTGTGGTTGGATAATCTGCTTTTGCAGTTTTAGAGGCAATACCAATTACACTCATCCAGTGCCCGGGAGGAGAAAACTTTTTAGTGCCATACATTAAATGACCCGATACATTTAATTTAAATGGATTATCATCCCAAAAATCTGCCATGTGTTTTTGCTCGGCTGTAAGATTTTCAATGGCAAATTTAGAAGCCATAACCTGCTTGTAAAAAGCACCTGTTGTATCCTTAATATTAAATGGGATTGGTGGCGGTACTTCAAACTGGTTACAACTATCCATAACAAGTGTGCGTATTTTACTCCAGTGCGGCTCCATAGCAGAACTGTATGCAGGAGGTGTTGGTACCCATCTTCCTTCTATATCATTTACTGTATATCTTTCAGCACTGCGGGTTTGAGCATAGTTATCTTTTTTAGACCATCTTAGTATGGCGGCAGAAACCGTATCGGAATACTCAATGGAATTATTAAACATATCAGAGGACATGCCATTGTCTTTTGCTGTTTTTTTAAGATTATCTACATAATCGCTCATACTTCCTTCAGGAAATGTAACCGCTTCGCCCAATTTGCAGAAAGATAACAGCGATGCAAATTCATAATTAATTTTTTTACCTGCTACAGGTTTTGCGATTGGGTTTAACCCATGAAGTTGTGTAGCCAAAGACTTGTATTTTGTTGGATAACCGGCAGCCATTACTTCATAAGCAGCAACATTTGCATACAAATAATTTCGGGATGCTACAATGGGTGTAAAATTATTTCCCATTACAACTTTATTTAATTCAT
>JANLVW010000790.1:0-2705 GCA_031364205.1 Ferruginibacter sp. | reverse complement strand
CCCTGTTAAAAACTGAGAACTTAATGAACCATCTATAGAAATATTTATAGGTTGTAGAATACACCGTAGAAGGTGATTGGAGCAGTGCTTCTTTTTTATTGGTTGCCGGTGCGGTAAGCGGAACTGTAAAAGTTTTGGGATTAGATGAAACATCTGCGCAGGCTGATAAAGCTATTTTATCTGCATTAAAAAGTTGTGGTGCAATTATCAAGAAAAATGAAAATTTAATTGAAGTTTGTAAGACGGGTTTAAAGTCTTTTAAATTTGATGCAACGGATTGCCCTGATTTGTTTCCGCCCCTTGCAGTACTTGCTGCTTATTGTAATGGAACATCGATAATTACCGGAACACACAGGCTTGTTGCAAAAGAAAGTAACCGGGCTGAAACATTAAAACAAATTTTTGGAAAGATGGGCATTGAAATTCTTCTTTTAGAAGATGAAATGCACATTACAGGAGGTGATATAAAATCTGCTGTCGTATCTTCTCATCACGATCATAGAATTGCAATGGCTTCAGCAATTGCGGGTTTAGGAGCGTCAGGATTAATTGAAATTGAAAATGCGGAATCAATAAATAAATCATATCCGCAATTTTACAATGATTTAAAAAAATTAGGTGTAGACATTAATATTATTGAAGAATAATTTTACATTATGAATAGTTTTGGTCGTTTATTTCAAGTAAATATTTTTGGGGAATCGCATGGCCCGTCAGTTGGAATAACAATTGATGGTTGCCCTGCAGGTATTCCACTTTTAGCAGAAGACTTTGTTACAGATATTGAAAGAAGAAAGGGTGGATCGCAACTTGGTACAACTCCAAGAAAAGAAGATGATATTCCCATTTTTTTATCAGGTGTTTTTAATGATAAAACAACAGGAGCACCACTTACTGTAACCTTCGAAAACAACAATACCCGCAGCGGCGACTATGTAAAACAAAGAGATGTACCGAGGCCTGGCCATGCAGATTTAACAGCCTCACAGAAGTTTGGTGGATACGAAGATTTTAGAGGAGGAGGTCATTTCAGTGGTCGCCTAACTGTGTGTATTGTGGCGGCAGGAGTTATTGCAAAACAAATTTTAAAACATTCACACCCGAATGTTATTTGTGCTGCAACTTTATTAGAAGTGGGGGGAGAAAAAGATATTGAAAAAGGAATTGAAAAAGCCATGAAACTCGGTGACAGTGTTGGTGGCATTGTTGAATGTGTTGTAAAAAATATACCTGTAGGTTTAGGAGAACCTTTCTACGACTCTGTTGAATCGCTTTTGAGCCATGCAGTTTTTGCTATTCCTGCTGTAAAAGCCATTGAATTCGGTGCAGGTTTTGCCGCCGCTAAAATGTTGGGATCTGAACATAATGATGCCATTCAAAATAAAGACGGACGAACACTTACCAACAATGCCGGAGGTATTTCAGGAGGAATAACAAATGGAAATGATATTGTTTTTAGAATTGCCGTAAAACCTACATCTTCTACACCTAAACCGCAGCAAACTTTTAATAAAGTTTCTGAGGAATTAGAAAACTTTTCTGTGAAAGGCCGCCATGACTTGTGTATTGCTTTGCGAGTACCTGTAGTGCTGGAGGCGGTTACAGCAATAACCTTTGTTGATTTGTTATTAAAAGAGCAAAAGATTAAAAGAGTGGTGTAAAAATTGTTGTCCATACATTTATAATCCGAGTGACAATCTTTTTTTTTCAGTACACCATTTTTCATTTTTGGAAGTTTATGTGTTTTTAAAGTACTTCTACTTCATCTACAAATAACCATGAGGCATTTCCTGCACCAGGGTTTCCATCAGGTATAATTCCATAATTTTCTGCTATAATTTTAATATAGCGGACTTGTATTATTTTTTGTGAAGGTGAAAAAGTAATTTTATTTAGAACATTGCTAGTGCCTTCAACAGTGAATATCTCATCTTGAGGCAGCATAAAATTAATACCATCATTGCTTACCAAAACTTTTATACTGTTTTGTTTTGCAGGATATATCCAACTTGCTGTTCGGGTAAATGTATGTATTCGTAATTCACTACAATTAATCTTTTCACCAAAATCAATAATTGCTTCCAGATCTTTTCCTAAAAATCCAAGAAACTCTGCAGATTTTGCCATGCCCCTGCTGTTTTGAATTCCATCAACCAATGAAAAAGCACCACTGCCGCTGTAGGTAATCTCAGGTCCATTTTTAAGGGTTATAAACTTGCCGCTTGCTTTGTTTATTTTAAAATTTTGATTGATCCATTTACTAATAATATTCCTATTTTTATTTCCCATAGCAGCTTCATATTCGCCGGTTTCATTTATTAAAACCGGGCCAGAATAATTTTTTACCTGCTTTCCATTAATTTTTAAAAAAATAAGTCTGTTCTTATTTTTTGTTGCCAGTTTCCATCCTATTTTATTATTGGGTAGTTTTATTACAGATGCATTTAAATCATAAAAAGCAGTACTGTAATCATAATTCATTGCTTTGTATCTTTCTAAAATAAAAGGCAAACGCTTTTCAAAATCTGTAAAATTTCTTTTGCCCGTTGTTGACCATAATACTTCTGCAAGCGCTGCGATGCGGGGCAAAACCATATACTCCACTTTGCTTTCATTATTCATGTATTCTGTCCAAACATTGCCTTGTGCGCCTAATATATGTTTTGCTTCGCTTGCGGAAAGGCTAGCGGGTACGGGTTCAAAAG
>JANLVW010000767.1:0-6422 GCA_031364205.1 Ferruginibacter sp. | reverse complement strand
TTTTTGAAGCAAGAATGTATAGCAAAAGCAGGATTGTAAAACTAACACTGACAAATAAACCGGCAATCAAACCGGCACTATCCAAAAAAATTGTAGCGTGGTAAAGTTGTTTTGTTGCAGGTAAGGGATTTTCAATACAGCCAATACTGTCTTTATCTTTATCCATGTAACTGTTATAACCATTGCTTGCCGGATAAATAAATAAATGCAGAACAACAAAAACCAAAACAGCTTTCAAAATATTGATGTTGTTAATCTGGCTTAAGGCAAACCAATAAACAGGCATGAGAAAAAAAGAAAATTTAATTCTTAATAATTGAATGGTTGAAGCCCTTAAAGAGAAACTCATGTATTGTAAAGTAAACAAAATTTGTTAATAATTTTATGTGACTTACAACTGCATTCTATTGGTTGTAATTTTAAATCCTAAATTACAATTATGAAAAAAATATTCGGATCTTTATTTTTATTTATTTCGTTTTGGGTAAATGCCCAAAATTATCTGCCAACAGATGATGGAAGTAAGTTACACTTTGTTATAAAAAACCTGGGTATAAATACTGGTGGCGATATCACGGGTTTAAAAGGTAAAATTATTTTCGATGCTAAGAACGCCCCAAAATGCTTTTTTGATGTTACCGCTGCTGTAAAAACAATTGATACAGATAATGGTAAGAGAGATGAGCATTTAAAAAAAGAAGAATATTTTGATGCTGCAAAATACCCAGTTATTCATTTGGTAAGTACAAAGGTTGAGCCTGGTGCAGACCTTAAGCATTTTATTTTTAAGGGTAATCTTACAATAAAAAATATTACAAAACCAATAAGTTTCCCTTTTACAGCAGAAGGTAAAAGTGGCGGTGCATTATTTGTTGGTTTTTTTGAAATTAGCAGGATAGATTTTGGGGTTGGTAAAGAAAGCTTCAGCCTGTCAAATAAAATAAAGGTTACCCTAAATGCTTTTGCAAAAGCACAATAACAACCATAATATTCTTTAATGTGGCACAATATTGTTATTGTTTTTCTAAAAAATTATAATTGATAAAACTGATAAAAATTTTCTTCTGGGGTTTGATGATCAGTTTTCTTGGATCCTTGCCGCTGGGCACCCTTAATGTTGCAGCAATGCAAATTGGTATTTATGAAGGCGTAAAAAATGCCTTGTACTTTTCTTTCGGTTCTCTCCTTGTTGAAATGATTTATGTACGAATTTCTTTAATTGGAATTAACTGGCTGCAAAAACAACAACGGTTATTGAAAATAATGCAATGGGTGACTTTTGGTATTATTGTGCTTCTTGCATTTGGCAGTTTTTACGCAGCCATTAAAACAAGTGGAGGCGGCCAAAAGGTAAACGGAAACCCCTATGAAAATATCAATATCAGCAGGTTTTTATTAGGGGCATTTGGTTGCGCCATAAATCCAATTGTAATAATTTTTTGGTTTGGATGGAGTACTGTACTCTTTACAAAAAAAATACTGGAACCGGTTAATAGTTATTACAATAGTTACATTGTTGGTATAGGTTTAGGAGCACTTGCCGGCAACTGTGTTTTTATTTTTGGGGGGAAATGGATTGTTGAAAGAATAGCTAACAGTCAGCAATACTTAAATTGGGTCATTGGTGGTATTTTCGCTATCACTGCTGTCATCCAACTTATTAAAAACTTAAAAAACAAATCTATTACCGAGGATATTAAGGAAGTCATTGATAAAGACGTTAATCTAGTAACTGAAAAACAGAAAGTTTAATAATCATAATTTTTAATTTTCCATTTCTACAGCCCATTTATCTCTTTCATCAGGACTTAGTTTCCACGGAGCATAATTAGTTTCAATATTGGTAAACATTCCATTCCATTCCTGCGGTGCATTGCTGTCTTCCATAATCAGGCTTCGTCTTAATTCAATTATAATTTCAAGTGGATTTATGCTTACAGGGCAAGCTTCTACACAAGCGTTGCAGGTTGTACATGCTCGTAGTTCTTCAACTGAAATATAATCGTTTAACAAGGTCTTTCCATCATCTACAAACAATCCGTTTTTATTAATATTTTTACCAACTTCCTGTAAACGATCTCTCGTATCCATCATTATTTTTCGCGGACTCAAAAGCTTACCAGTCATATTTGCAGGGCATACTGTTGAGCAACGCCCACACTCTGTACAGGAATAAGCGCTCATTAAGTTTGTCCATTTTAAGTCAAAAATATCTTTAGCGCCAAACTTTAATGGAGCTGCAGCATCGGTTGGTGCAAGCTCAGGCTGCATCATATATTTTACCTCATTTTGTACGCTTACCATATTATCTATTTCACCCAGAGGTTCCAGTCTGCCATAATAAGAGTTTGGAAAAGCCAATGCAATGTGCAGGTGTTTGCTGTATGGTAAATAGTTAAGAAATGCCAGAATTCCCGCTATGTGGAGCCACCAGCTTGTCCTTTCGATTGAAACCAATGAGGCAACAGAAAAATTATTAAAAAATGGCGCAATAAAACCCGAAATAATAAAACTTCCTGCATCTCTGTAGTGCTCGCTTCCTTTTAATTGCAATGCCCTGTCGGTTGCATTCATCACTAAAAACAAAGACATCAATATAATTTCTACAACTAAAATAAGATTTGCATCTGTACGTGGCCATCCGTTTAAATCACTGCTAACAAAGCGCTTCAGTTTAATTATATTACGTCTCGCCAAAAAAACCACACATACTGCTAAAACCCCAAATGCTAGAATTTCAAAGAAATTTATTGCAAAAGTGTAAAGGTTTCCAAGTGCACCTAAAAACAAACGATGTGTACCAAAAATACCATCAAGCAAAATTTCGAGCACTTCGATATTTATAATAATAAAACCTGCATAAATAATAAAATGCATTATTGCGACAGTTTTATTCTTAAACATTTTTTTTTGTCCTAATGCCAGTAAAAACAAATTTCTCCATCTTAAATTTTTGTTGTCGTTAACATCATCGGCTTTGCCGAGAAAAATATTTTTTCTGATTCGAACAATGTTCTGGGTAAATAACCAAACTGAAAAACTCAGCAGAATAATAAATATAATTTGAGGTACGTAGTGCATATTTGTGATTAACTTATCTAAAGTTAGAACAAATAGTTTTTAGAGTTATCAGATATGTGTTCCATCAGAAAACTTTTCTCTTATTGATAAGGGTATTTTGTACTTTCATTGATTAAATTTTAGTTCTGTTATGGTTTTAGATGCTTCATCTGCTGATAAGAAACTCCGACGTATGGCACTAGAAATTGCTGAACGCAACGAAGGAATAAGTGAAATAATTATTATAGGCATAAAAGAAAATGGAATTTTTATCGCAAAAAAAATAGAAGAAAATTTACGTCCCGTCTTTGCAGGAATTTTACATACCGTTGCCTTAACAATTAACAAAAAAAATCCTAAGGAAGTAATCTTAAGTGAGGACGTAGATTTGGAAAATAAACTGATTCTGTTGGTAGATGATGTTGCTAATAGCGGAAAAACAATGTTGTATTCTATCAGACCATTGCTTTTACAATTTCCGGCTCAAATTCAAACACTTGCATTAGTTGAAAGAACACATAAAATTTTTCCAATAGGATTAAATTACGTAGGTCTTTCCGTGTCTACAACAATAAAAGAAACTATTGTGGTAACTGTATCAGGTGGAAATGTTACTGGAGCCTACATAAAAACGGTTTAATTCTCATATCAATTAATTTTATAAAATCTTTTTCAAAAAATTTCTCACAAGGGGGAATTTTCTCCGCATATCTTAATTCTTTGAGATAGCTTTACGAATGGCAACAAAAACACCTCATACCTTCTCCGTATTTTTGGCCGATGATGATGCAGACGATAGGTTTCTTTTTGAAGAAGCTCTAATGCAGGTTAGGAACAAAATAAGAATTACTTTACTTAATAATGGAGAGCAGTTGATGACCCGCTTGGAGGATAAAAAATCTCATCATCCGAACTTAATATTTTTAGATTTAAATATGCCATTGAAAAATGGTATTGAATGTTTGGAAGAAATTAAAAATAATGATAAGTTAATATATATCCCGGTAGTTATATTCTCAACTTCAAAACAAAAAGAAACCGTTAACCATGCTTATAATAAAGGTGCTAATTTTTACATGTATAAGCCTGATAATTTTGAAAGACTGAAACTTTTGCTTGATAAAGTATTTTCTCTTAGTGCAAAATCTTTAACTGAAAGACCTGATAGAGATAATTTTATTATTAGTGTATAATATTTTCTTAAAGTTAGGTTTGTGGCAAAAAAATTGACAGTTAAAAAGAAAAGCTTGTTATGCCACAATACGTTGACAAAAATTTAGAAAATTATGCTAATTTTTCGCATCAAATTTTTAAAGATGAACCAACACATGCAAAAGTAAGAAAGCATCTTTCTGATAAATATGATGAAATCACCGATCAGGATATTTCAAATATCAAAACCGAGATGTCTCCGGCTACACAAGAAGATTTTGAGAAAGCTGCTCTGCGGGAAGGCTTTTCCAAAGATGAGATCGAGGCAATTAAAAATGCAGGAAATTAAATTTTATACCTTTTTTTGAATATTCCAGGGAAGGAGTAGGGAACTTGAAAATATTTAAAATATTTAGGGCAAGTTTTACTCCTTTTTTCTTTGTTTTTATTTTTGATAAATCATTATCAGGTGCAAAATACCATTGTCTATATCGGTCTACATCCTGCCTAGAAAAAACGATGTTACCAAGTTTATCCCTGTCAAGATTTTCCCTTGCGCCAAACAGACCTTCAGCACCGGTACCTAAGGAAATTTGCAGCCAAGCGGGTAATTTACTATGTGGAAAAAATGGCTTTAATGTGATACTCAGCCAATAAGTTTGCCCATTGTAATCTTTCAAAAATCGTTGAGGTTCACTGCCACCAAAAATTTCATTTGATTCGGGTATTTAAAGATTTATCGTTGTAATTTTTTTTGTGAAAAGAAAATTTAAATTGGATTCGCTGTTCGTCCCACGCAAATTCTTGTGCTACCAATAAACTGCTGCCTGCAATATTTGCCGCAAAATCTCCCCAACTCCATCCCTATTCACCACTAAACCCATCAAGTGTTTCAATAACTGTCTGGTAAGCAGCACCGCCAAAACCTACTAATAAAATTCTTTTTTTTTCGATATACCTGTCCATCGCCAAAGTTCCATACTGGCTTTACTTTCTGCATAGGCACTATAGGCATGTCCAATTTTATCTATTTGTAACCATTCGCTGTTATCATTAAAAAAATGAAATTTACTTTGAGGATAATCTTTATACCATGCGGCATACAAACCTACCATGCCTGCGCTGTATAAAGCAACATTTGATATAGCAACCGCTTTAACTCGTTTCTTATTAAAAGAATTTTTGTACTGCTCGGTATTTTTATTATTAGAAAATAAACTTTTAGTATGAATATTTTGGTGTCGAAAAGTAGCCGTTTTGGACAAAGAACTATCCTGAGAAGTTCCTTTTAATGCACCGGTTAATAGTGAAAGAATGAAAAAATACATGTTTAAAAAAATAAAGATATTTCACAAAAAAAGAAGGTGTTTTTATAGATTACATCCGAACAAAAATAGCAGTTATAGGATAATCAATTACGAATATTATATTTGTAAAGATGTAAAAACAAATGATATGGAAAAAATTATAGCGCAAAATGTACAGAAATGGCTCACTGGTAATTATGATGATGCAACCAAAGAAGGTATTGCTGAATTACAAAAAAATGATCCTGATGGATTGGCAGATGCTTTTTACCAAAACCTGGAGTTTGGTACCGGCGGGCTTCGTGGCATAATGGGAATTGGCACCAACAGAATAAATAAATATACCATCGGCATGGCTACACAGGGCTATGCAAATTATTTAAAAAAATGTTTTGGAGATGAAGTAAGCGTAGCCGTTGCGCATGATTGCAGAAACAACAGCAGAACATTTGCAGAAATTACGGCCAATGTGTTTGCAGCAAATGGAATAAAAGTTTATTTATTTGAAAGCCTTCGACCTACACCCGAATTGAGTTTTGCCATTCGCCATTTTCATTGCCAGGGCGGCGTTGTTTGCACTGCAAGTCACAATCCTAAAGAGTACAATGGCTACAAAGCATATTGGGATGATGGTGCACAAATGGTAACACCACACGATAGAAACGTAATAACTGAAGTAGAAAAAATTGCAAGTGTGGATGATGTAAAGTGGACAGGTGGTGAGCAAAATATCATCAGTATTGGTAAAGAAACAGACAAGCTGTACCTGGAAATGGTAAAGAGTTTGAGTATCTATCCTGAGGTGTGCGAAAAGCAACATGATCTTAAAATTGTATATACACCAATACATGGTACGGGTATTATGCTTGTACCCGATGTTTTAAAATTATATGGTTTTACAAA
>JANLVW010000739.1:0-7247 GCA_031364205.1 Ferruginibacter sp. | reverse complement strand
ATTATTATTGTAAATATTTTTTCCTGCTTCAGGGTTGGCAGCTCTGTTTAAATATTTTAATTTCATTAGGCTGGTGCCAGCTTTTGCAACACCTTTTGGAATATCATCACCCAGCCATTTCATGTATGCATAAATGGCTTGCATTTCATGGGTGCTGCTGTCCATTGGTTTACCGTTAAGGCTTCTTTCAAAACAATCATTCACCCGGTCGTAAATACTTTGCATACCATTATTTCTTGCCCTGAATTGCGGATAGGTTGAATATACTTTACCATAGTTATTGCCATAAGGAATAGTACCCCCATCAAGGTGACAATTTTGGCAATTCATACCATTGGTAATTTGTGCTACCGTTCCTTTTGGACCGAGATAGTAGGAAGTATTTGCAATTAATTCGTGACCATACCATATTAATTTGCCGCTGTCGCTATATGTTGGGATCTGATATTTATTCCAACCACGCCACACTGTATCAACCGGCTCTGCAGCAACATAGGCTGCAAATTCTTTATCTTTTTGTTTGCTTTTTTGATAAGCAGAAATACTTGTATTGGTAATTACAATGGCAATAATGATGAACAACATTATGGGAAACCAATTTTCTTTCATACTATGTAATTTAATACAGTAAAATTAACGGCTGCAAATATTAAGGAGAAATCATAAAGTATAATGAATAATAAACAAAAGTGATGAGATAGTTATTATTAAAAAGAATCTCCCGTTATATCCATTTCTTTGGCAAAATCACACACTTCCGGCATTTTCATTTTTAATACCCAATGCTGCCAGGTATATTTTATAAAACAAAAATGAAGCAAGTCCGTAACTAACAAATAAGACATTACAGGTGCTGCATAAAATAATAAATTATGATTAATAGCCAGCATGGCCATGGAAGAAATAATACTATTGCTCCTCTTGTAAGGCTTTCCTTGAAACACATATTTAAAATAACATCATTATCCATCCATCTCTTTTTTAAAACAGACAATGGTTTTTTATTTAACTGATTTGAATTAGCAGACAATTGGGGTGTAGGCGCTTTGAATAGTTATCATTTTGTTTGTGATAATTGGGTTAAAATGTTTTTATTTTAACGATTCAAAGGTAGAAAGGACCGGCATCGAAAAGAAATCATGAAGCTTTATGGGAGATAACTGTAGGTAATAACACTTTAGCTGGAAGTAGAACTAAAGCCAAATTCTATTCGTTAATGGATTTTCTTTTTTATATAATAAAAAACCTTTTTTGGTGAGTATCTGCGAACGAAAATAATTTAAAATAACCCCGAGTATTTTTATACCCAGGGTTATCTGATTTTATAATTTGATTTTTAAATTTTTTACTTATTAATATATCCAAACAAACCATCTTTCTCTGTGTTGGGACCTGCCTCAAAATATAATCTGTTAGGGTCGATGGTTGTGGCAGACACGGGTGCAAAGGAGAGCGCCCATAAGCCGTTAATTACCAATG
The DNA here is from genome assembly GCA_031364205.1 of Ferruginibacter sp. GTDB lineage: Bacteria > Bacteroidota > Bacteroidia > Chitinophagales > Chitinophagaceae > Ferruginibacter. The sequence goes on along the minus strand of JANLVW010000739.1, from coordinate 5,768 downwards.
GTTGGCCTTTAGATTTTAATGGTCCGATAAAAGTTCCATCAGCATTAAATGCGTTTATATGACCATCACCAAAGTTACCCACTAATACTACACCACTTACCCCTGTAGAATCTGATCCAAAGAAACTGGTTGGCGCTTTTGTTATGCCCCATGGAGAATTTAACTGTCCACCCTGAGAAATAAAACGTTTTACAAAAGATCCATCGGTATTAAAGATATCAACAATACCCAATCCTGGTAAATGAACCTCATTGCCATAATCACCTACTTTGGCATACAGTACATAAAGTTGATTGCCTATCTTTTGAATATTAAAAGGTGAATACTGTGCAGGAAGGTTGGGGTCTATAAATGTTGTATTTACTTTGCTCCAGGTACTATCAAATACATCAATGGTGCCTGCTTTAAAATTTGCTGCATATAAATAATTTGCACCCTGCGAATTAGCCAAGGTTAACCCAAAGTAACTAGCGGTAGCCGAGTTGTCTACCATTTTAATTGCGTTGCTAATATTCCCTTTATTCCAGCCTGAAATAACGCCATCCTGACCTGCAAATGTAAATATTGCGGGAGAGCCATTTGGCAATTTAAATTTGGCACCACCACTAAAAACAATACCTGTTATAGATCCTCCCATACTGCTTGAGGGTGAAGGTATAGCTACAGGTGCTAATAACTGACTTCCTTCTTTATCATAAATGGCACTATACCCGGTAACATTTGCACTTAGCCAGATATTTCCTGTTGGACTAAAAGCAATTCCCCATGCATTCTGAAGCAAAGGATCTACTCTTGCCGCATTATAACTTGCATTATTTGCAACCAGATTTACCTGGTTGAAATCTTCTAATACCTTTGACGTTGAAACCAAAGTTGAGGATTCTTTTTTACAACCAACATTTATTAATGCTACAGTTAATAAGGCCGCAGCCAATACTGTAAATGTTAGGTTCACATTGTTTTTTTTCATTTTTATTTGTTTTTATTTAATTGGAATTGTTCTGATTCTAAATTTTAAAAGACTAACACCGTTTACAGTTAAATCATTGTTTAATACATACACCTGTTTGGCCTATTAGAAAATACGATTGCTTGCCGTGGCTCTTTAAAGCCTGTAATGGTTTTTATATTTGTAAGCGATGCTATATTAATTTCTGAAAGTGTATTATCCATTTTATTACCACTCAGGTGTATCTTTTCATCAGATGATAAAGAAGTGCCATAAGGATCTCCGCCTAGGGAGATTTCTTTGATAATACCCCCTGTCATTACATTTACCACGCCAATAGAATTGGTGCCACTGTTTGCAGCAAATAAAGTATTGCCATCTTTGCTAATGTCAATGGCTCTTAACTTATTAAACCCGCTGATTGTTGTATCTATTTTTAAAGTGACTACTTCTTTTTCGGTAATTTTATCATTGGCCAAATTGGTAACGTACAGTTTAATATTGACAGGGTTTAACTTAACTCCCTGGAGGGGTTGTGCAAAACCTGTAATAATTTTTTTAACTGATTTGCTTACTAGGTCAATTACAGTTACCGTACTTGCCGCTTCATTGTTGATGAAAATAAGATCGCCGTTTTTATTGGTTGTGCTTCCGAATGCACCATAACCAACAGGGTACTTTTTAACTACTTTTAAAGTGAGCGCATTATAGGCAATCAGTAAACTAAGGGCACTATCGGTTATGTAAAATATTTTTCCATCGGGGGAGAAAATAATATTTCTTGGGTTAATAAAGCCGCTAATATTTTTAATGACTTTACCCGTTTTAAGATTGTACACTTTTACTTTTACAGAGTCGCTGTAGCAGCCAACGGCTTTAGTTTCATTTGGGCTTATGGCAAGCGAATTGTTTTTAATATAGCCATCAAATGATCGCTGGGCCTTTACCTGCAAGCTGATTGTAATGAACAGCATTGCTAATATGCATTGATTAAATTTTTTTTTCATTGTTATTTATTTTATTCAATCGAATACACTCATTACTGTTTTTACTTTTTCTCTTGATAAAAGGAGCAAATTCATTTCGGAGCTGCTCAGCTTTAGTTGCAATACTTTTTTAATTCTTTCCTTGCCCAATACAACCCGAACACTTAAGTAGCAATCATCAATCCCACAATAAGAAACAACGTTAAGATTATACCTGCTTTTGCAAAACTCGTTAGGTAATGACTGTACTGATTTACAAAAGGCATCTACGTATTTACAATTATTGCCAATACAAATAAGCCAACGAAATACGGAATTTTTATTTTGCTTCCTTTATTCTTAAAAATAAAAGTAGATAAAAATGCTACCGGAATTATCCATAAAGCCCTTGCTAATTTTACTGTATTTGCCACCTCTAAAGCATGCGCCCATACTTACTTGCGGCACATACTACAGAACTTGTATCGTGTATGGCAATGGCAGCCCACAAACCAAATTATGTTTGTGATAAATTGAGTGCATGACTACTAACAGGAAATAAAACCAAGGCAATAGAATTCAAAATGAATATAGTTCCCAACGCTATAAACCGGAAGAGCTCAATTTATATGCTGCTGTTTCTTATTTTTTTGCAGGCGATTATGAAAATTCGGTAACATTTATGAACTATTATAGTTAAAAACCATACGGTTATGACCTAGTAATGGGAAATGCCATTTATTGACTTATGTTTTGATAAGATGAAATTTAATTTGAACAGTTGATAAAAGTAAATGGGTCTTCGCTGAGTGGGTGTCTCATGCAACGTCCCCTAATGATTCCCCCTTTAATAAATACCAGACTGCGAAGTTTTAGTTTACCAGCTTGCAATTAAAGGAGTAGCATTTGAGTTCATTTTTTTCAATGGTGATAGGAACCTAGCGGAGGAAAATAATAATTATAGGCTGCACAGGTAAGCCACGCCCAAATCTTTGAAGCATACTTGCCTTTACTTTAAATTTTAATAAAACTATACGCCGCTGGTTAAAAACCAGGCGGCGGCAAAGATTTTTGCAAAGGCCAACTTAGGCGAAGAAGAAGAAGATTTTTGCGAAGACCAACGCAGGCAGAAAAATGTTGTAATTATTTTTTTTCAGTTTGCTGGAAAAAAAATGTGTAGGCGGATAAATTTTTATCCCGCAAAAAAATTTTTTAAATCATAATTTTATGTCCCGAAAGGGTTTTCGTACAATCTTATTTTAAAAATAAATGAATTGGCTGCCAATCCTCGATGCAGGTTTAATTCTGAGTTTAATTTATTCAGACCCCGATACATAAATACTACGGCAATATCGTGTGAGTAAAGCAATTATTTATTTCTCCTTTTCAATTTCTTGAATTATATAAAAAGGCTCTATGCTGGTTGAGTTGTTGACATTCACCCGGGTTTCGCAATAAATTATTTCAATTTAAAAGAAGGTTATTGGAAAACTCAGCTTGAACATAAAAATAAATATTTTACGAAAGTAGTAATTTTACAAGCTTAATTTAGTAAATCTTCTATATTTACCCCTATTCCAATCTTTTTTATGTTAAAAAACATTATGAAAAATCCTTGCATACAGTCTTTTTGTTTCTTTTTTTATTTCACTTTATTAATTAACAGTAATAAAATTATTGCTCAATGTGGTGTCCCTCCGGCAAGTGGTTTAGTTACAATTTCTACAGCCAAAAACGTAATAAACACTTATTATCCGGGCACGGGTAATCCTTTAATGGGCAGTTTTTCATTAAACATCGGAGCTATTGATTCAAGAGGCAATGCTTCTGCTATTACAGCAGGGGACCTTGTATTAATAATTCAAATACAGGGCGCTGATATTAATGCCACGAATACTGATGCGTATGGTGATGGTGTAGCCGGCGCACCAGCTACCGGCAATCTTAATACAAATCTTAGGGCGGGCTATTATGAATACAATACTGTTGCGGGTATATCTGGCTCAACTGTCACATTCAGTTATTCTTTGGCTAATAATTATTATAACAGGGACTTTACTGTTGCAAATTCAATTCAGCGCTACCAAGTAATAAGGATACCACGTTATTATGATTTTACAATATCAGCCGCGGCTTCAGTAACATGCCCTTCATGGAATGGTAATACAGGAGGTGTTGTTGCAGTTGATGTTGCCAATACATTTACTTTGAGCGGATCAATTGATGCAAACAACAAAGGGTTTAGAGGTGGTGGTGGTAAAAACTTAACTGGCGCTGCTGCAGGAAATAGTAATGGTACAGGCTCATTAACCAATACAGATTACAGATGGAGTTCACCAATAACTAATGCAGCAAATTTAACGGGAGGAGCTAAAGGGGAAGGGATTGCAGGTACTCCCGCTTATTATTTCGATTTTGGAACTACGCTTACTACAACAGGTGCCGTAGAAGGATATATTAATGGAAGCATAGGCAGAGGGGCACCGGCTAATGGGGGTGGCGGTGCTACCGATGGAGCACCTGTCGGCGCAAGCCAAAATCAATATAATACCGGCGGTGGAGGTGGAGGAAATGGTGGAAGCGGAGGAAATGGAGGTAGTGGATGGGATGGTGGTGCAGGTAATGTAACCACTTATCCTTTTGGCGGAAATGGAGGAAGTTCTTTTTCCCAAAGATCAATCCAAAGGTTCAGCTTAGGAGGAGGTGGTGGTGCGGGTACAGCCAACAACAGCTCTGTATCCAACGAATATAATTGCAGCGGTGGAGTTGGTGGTGGCATTGTTCTTACCCGTGCAAAATTGTATGCAGGTAATGGAAGTGTACTTGCGAACGGATCTAATGCCCCGGGTGTTACAGCAACCTATACGCCTGCCCAAACTGATGCAGCAGGTGGTGGCGGAGCAGGGGGTAACATTATAATGGTAACTACACAGACCGGCCCAACAGGATTAAATAATATCGCTGCTTCTGCAGCAGGTGGCGGTGGCGGTTATATGACCACCTATTATGCTCATGGCCCCGGTGGTGGTGGTGGTGGTGGAATTATTATTTCGAACGGATCTTTTCTTTCTACCAATATTTCCGGAGGTGCAAATGGACTAACAAGAACAGGTTCGACAACAGGGCCAATTGATAATCCTTATGGGGCAACACCTGGAATTAATGGAGTGGTAATTACATTAACCGCTCCGCCAATACTTATCAATTCAAATAATATTGGATCACCATGTGGCGTGCTTCCCGTTACATTAACCAATTTTTCTGCGAGATTAAATAATAATACAATTGAACTGCAATGGATGATAACTAATGAAGTAAATTTAATCAGGTTTGACCTAGAATATAGTGTTGACGGAATTACATTTTCCAAACTCACGTCAGTGGATTATCAGCAGGATAGATCAACTTATGCTTATACGGACTTAAAGCCATTCTTAAAAAACTTTTACAGGCTTAAAATGATTGATAATGATGGAAAATTTTTTTACAGTAAAATTTTAAATATTCAAAAAAATACATCACAAAATAAAACCATATTAATTTATCCAAATCCTGCATGTAGTGATTTAACACTACAGTTAATTATTAATCAAAATGAAAAAGTTGTGGTTGATATTATTGATAACTCAGGAAGGGTAGTAATCCATAAAATATTTACACTGCTATCGGGTCGTAATTATTTATCTATAGAGGGGATTGATAGACTACCACCATCTGTTTATATTATAAGAGTAAAATCACAGTCGGTTAATACGGTTGAAAAATTAATTGTGGCTAAAAAATAAAATGTCTTTTCTAATTGGGGCAACTGAGTTATCATAATAAATAATTTGGAGTTACTAACTATTCAAAAC
>JANLVW010000777.1:0-1899 GCA_031364205.1 Ferruginibacter sp. | reverse complement strand
CTTTTCATAGTTATGCGGAATGGCAATTACGGGCACTTCCGAATTATTTATCAGGTTAGCTGTATTTGTACCAAGTATCCTTTTTACAGCTCCTGCACCTCGGGTACTTATACAAATAAAATCAAAATTATTTTCAGCTGCATATTCTCTTATGCAACTATCTGCAAATACAGAACTTTTTATGACACATTTATATGGAGCAGCAGTTTCATTTATTGCTTTATAAGTTTCTTCAACAAAAGCATTTAATTTTTCTTCAATATTCTCTGCTTCATCTTTTTCATAACCTTCTATTCTTACTTCATTCCAAGCAGTAGGAACTAAAATATGATAAGTATTAAAAAAAGTGAGTTCATAATTATTTTGAGAAGCCAGTTGAATTGCAAAATATAAACCAGCTTTTGAGTTTTCAGAAAAATCTGTTGTGACAAGTATTTTTTTCATAAGTAATTTTTATTTATTTTTTCAATTTTAAAATACAGTATATCTGTAAAAAAGATTTTAAGCAGTATTTAATTTGTCGCTTTATTCATTAAGCCATATATTTTTTCTACATCTTTTAAATTACACAATTCCGTACCGGTATTCATGGTAGCTGCTGTGCCACATGCAACTCCGTATTTCACTGCGTCGGCAATGTTTTTTTGTTTTGATAAATAATAAACAATACCCGCCAGCATGCTGTCACCCGCACCAACAGTGCTTTTTCTTATTACAGCTGGTGGTTCTATTATTTTGATTAAATCACTGGTTACAAACAAAGCGCCTTGTTCACCCATAGATATTACCACTACCTCACATTTACCTTCTGCAATAATTTTTTTAGCAGCGGCTTCTACTTCATGTTGTTCCAGATGAGTTTTACCCGAAAGAAAACACAGTTCACCAAGATTTGGTTTAAGCAAGTAAACGCCTTCATTTAAAGCTTCCCTTAAGGCTTCACCGGATGTATCTACAACAAATTTTGCATTTTTATTCTTTGCAATTTTTGCCAGCTTTGCAAAAATATTTAATGGTACGCCGGGTGGTAAACTTCCACTTGCTACAATAAAAGAAATATCCTGTATTTCTTCTACCGCATTCAGGCATTGCATCCATTCTGCGTCACTAAGGTTAGTGCCCGGCATACCAAAACGGTATTGTGCATTTTCAGCTTCATCAAGTACTATTATATTTTCTCGGGTTTCATTTTGTACTTCAATAATTACTGCATGTATACTTTCAACTTCCAGTAAATGATTAAAATATTTTCCCGTATAACCGCCTGAAGGAAAAATAGCAGTAGCATTTCCTCCTAATTTCTTTATTGCCCTGGCTACATTAATTCCACCACCACCCGGCTCAAGTTTTGGCGCAGCACATTGCAGCTTTTTATCGGGTAATAATTTTTTTACTGATGTGGTTTTATCAATACATGGACTGAATGTAACGGTAACTATGGTTGACATAATATGATTTAGCTGTTTCCATTCCCTGATATTTCTTCTTCTACTAAAATATTTGTAAGCTGGTTTTTACTACTTACTTTTCTTTGCATGCAGTCAATATTTTCAAAAGTAGTATCTGCAATATTTGTAAGTGCCTGTTTAGTTGCAAAAGCCTGGTGAGGCGTAATTAACACATTGGGCATTGATAATAATTTTTTCAATAAATCATCTTTAATTTCTTTGCCGCTAAGGTCGCAAAAGAAAATGCCTCTTTCATTTTCATATACATCTGCACCATAATACCCTATATTACCATTTTGTAATCCTTCAATAACATCCACCGTATTTACGCACGCCCCACGCCCCGTATTGATGAGCATTGTACCCATTTTCATTAAGGCTATTAGTTTTTTGTTGATAAGGTATTTTGTTTCGGGGGTAAAAGAAGTATGTATGCTGATAATATCTGCAG
>JANLVW010000653.1:0-2879 GCA_031364205.1 Ferruginibacter sp. | reverse complement strand
GTGGGCGCAATGTTACTTTTGAATTTTACGAACCAATCTTATTATAACAAAAGTTCCAAACATAGCTAATATAACACCGGCTATAAAAAACAGAAGTTTAGGAGAAGGGAAGTTTTTAAGGGCTTTATATTATTACCATCTTGTACGTTTGTTTGGCGATGTGCCACTTTATACAAATGCCATTACGGTAGTGGAAGCCTCTGTAATTGCCCGTTCACCCAAAGCACAAGTATATGCACAAATAATTACTGATTTAAAAAGTGCAGAAACATTGTTGCCAAATACTTACGGGTTAAATGATAAAGGGCGTGCTACTGCAGGTGCTGCAAAAGGATTGTTAGCGGCTGTTTACCTTACATTGGGTGATAAAGCAAATGCAGCAGCAAAGGCTAAAGAAGTTATAGACAACAGCGCAGTTTATGGTTATGATTTGTGGGCTGATTATGCCGATAACTTTAAACTGGAAAATGAAAATGGTAAAGAATCTATTTTTGAAGTGCAGTATAGAAGTGGTGGTGGCCAGTATTCTGATTATGGCGCAGGACAAAAATTAAATACTTTTTTTGGTCCGAGGTTACAGAATGTGGTACAGTCTGCCGGTTACGGATGGAATGTTCCCACCATAAATTTTATGGATCAATATGAAAAAACCGGAGCTAGTTATAATACTATTATTGATAAAAGAAGACAGCGTTCTGTGTGGATACCTGGAGATGTAAGTGGTGCTTATACGCAGCCTTCTCAATTAAGTGGTTCACCGAATGGGTTAAATGTAAAAAAATATTTTATACCTGCCACCAACACTGCAGGAGATAATGGTGGATGGACCTGCGCATTAAATGTACCGATAATGCGTTACTCAGAAATACTTTTAACTTATGCAGAAGCTGCAGGGCCTGCGATAGGCAAGCCTTTCGCTGACCAGGTAAGGGCAAGAGCAGGTTTAGCTGCTTTGCCAGCAGGCTTATCTGATGCACAATGGTTAACAGCAATTTATAAAGAAAGAAGACTAGAGTTTGGTTTTGAAATGCACCGTTGGTACGATTTGCTTCGCCATCCGGATCCAAATTATTTTATAAACGTTATGACTGCTGCAGGTAAAACAAATGTTGCAGCTAAGCATAGGTTCATGCCAATACCACAGGGCGAAAGAGATAAAAATCCCGGCCTTACTCAAAACCCCGGTTATTAATTTTTAAAAAATAAAATTCATCATGAGAAAAAATATAAAACTTTTACCTCTTCTTTTAATTGCATGTTGTTTAACATTGGTGCAATGTAAAAAAGATACTTTAGGGCTTACGGGTTCTACCTCAAAAGCAGATTTTACTTTTGTAATTAAGCCATTGCAGGATAGTCTTCCTTTTGTTTATACTGTAAAATTTGCTAATGCAAGTGAAGAAGCTTTTCAGTACCAATGGGATTTTGGGGATAACACTCCATTATCATCAGAAAAAAGCCCAAGCCATAATTATAAAGTTGGAGGCAATTACAATGTTAACTTAATAAGTGTTGGTACAAACGGAAGCAACAGTATTACCAAAAGAATTTTTGTAATAGATGCCTGCCAAAATGATTTTTTCAACAACCTTACAGGCTGCAGCAATAATTTTATATGGACATGGACTTCTGACGCAGATGCTATTAAAGTTCTTTCTCCGGATGGTACACAGGTATTGTTTAGCGGTCCTGCAGCTGGTTGCCAGGTAGATGATCTGTATAAATTTAGTGCCAATGGTAATTTTGATTATAATGCGCAGGGTCAAACATTTGATGTTCAATCTGGTTATAGTTGCCAGCCACAAAAACCGAATGCACCTGATTTTAAAATTGTTGCCAAACCTGGTCAGTTACCACAAATAATTCTTAATCCTTTAACAAGCGGTACTGGTAAACCATTTATTGGAACTACCGATATTGTTGATAACAACCGCTATACAGTTCAAAGTTATACCTCCAACAGAATGACGCTTAGAGCAACTTTGACAGGTAGTGGCGGACAATTGATTGAAATTAAATTTAAAAAAGTAGAGGTTTTAACCCTTGCTGATATTAAAGATTTATTAACCGGGGGCACTTTAGGCAGAACATGGAAACTTGATCCTACTCCCGGAGCCAATGCTGTAACTGTTGGCACAGAAGCTAATCCTGCTGTATACTTTGGCGGTGGTCCTCTTGAGCCAACTTGTCAAACAGATGATGCTTACACTTTTACTACATCAAATAAAATTACTTACAACGCTAACGGTTCTACCTTTAATGGTGGTAATGTAACACCAAATTATAATTGTGGTTCAGATAGATCCTATTCCAACATCTCCTACACCTTCACGGCTACAACGGGTGGTGTAGCAGGTTTGGCAACTATTCAAATACCGGGAGTGCCGCCAACTATTTTTATTGGAACAACAGATGTTCCCACAGAAAATGTTTACAGAATTATAGATATCAGTTCAACAAAAATGACCTTACGGGCCGGAAACGGTACGAATACAGTATTTCAATTCAAATTTATAGCACAATAAAAAATTTAATAGCATGAAAAGTTTAAAAATGTTTTTTTCGTTCTTATGTATCATATCTGTTTCTTTTATGTCTTGTACAGACAAAGGTGAAGTTGTAAAAATGGTAACCGCTGCACCCATTACTGATAAAAACTGGCAATTTGAAACCATTCCAACCTGGCAGGATGATTTCTCAACAGGTACGGCACCGGATCCAGCAAAATGGAGTGTTGAAGTCGGTGGTGGTGGCTGGGGTAACAATGAATTACTATATTATACTCCCGCCGCCGGGCAGGGCTGGGCCGAAGCCGCGATGGACCCGCCCCGGCTGGTGTTCCATCCGCGGCGCTTTTCCGAAATGGTCGATGCCATGGC
>JANLVW010000772.1:0-2839 GCA_031364205.1 Ferruginibacter sp. | reverse complement strand
CCGGGTATAAATCCTGGCAGACTTGCAACCCTTGAAGCAATCATAAAAAAGAAACACGTTACCCACCGCTCAGAAGCAACATTAACGGCAGCTGTAAAGTCAAGTGATGCCGAAGCGGGGCGTATGATTACAGAAATACTTGAAAGATATCCTCAACACAAAAGAATTTTGTTGTTTAGCGGCAATTATAAAAAGGATGCTGTTTTGGCTTTAAATCAAAAGGAAGAATTGCTTCGGTTTTACAAAATTCTCATCACAGATAAGAAATGATCTTTATTAACCTTGACATTAATATAAACTTTTAAACAATTTTTTTCGGTTTATTGATTTATGCTTAATATTGTAATGGAAACGGAGGTTAAATTACTCAGGTTTAGTGCCTCTGCATAAAACTTTTCCAATCAAAAGATCAAATTTTCAACTTCAATTTTACAACAGATCAACAGCGAATTTTTTGAAACGCATTCCTGACAATTTATGTACGACATATTACAATTGAACGACCTGCTCGTTCCTGAGCTGCACGACATTGCAGAAAAATTCAGCATCCCACAATTGAAAAAACTTAGCAAGCCAGATCTTGTTTCGGCTATTCTTCAAAACCAAGCAGATATGAACAAAGAAACCAGCAGTAGCGAAAATGGTAATGATGCTGAAAAACCGAAAAGAAAAAGAATTGCAAAAACTGATGCTCCGCCAACAGCGGTTGTAGAAACTTCAAACGATGCCGCTCCGGCTCCTGTTCAAGTTGCGGCACCTAGACCCAATCCTGTAAAAAAAGAACCGGTTTTGCGCAATAAAAAGCATGCTGATGCTGACAAAAAACCTCTCCGCAACGAAAAAGTCGAAAAACAACCTTCACAAAATGATGAAGAGTTACAACCTATAACAAACGAACAAACAACCATACCTGCCGCTTTTGCGCAATTACTGCAGGAAGAAGATATTCAACAACCCGAAGTTGTTATGGATGAGAAAGCGCCACAAGCGCCGGTACGTCCACAGTTTAAACCAAGAGAACAACCCGTTTTTAATATAGAATTTGATGGGATTATCCAGGGGGAAGGTGTATTGGAAATGATGCCTGACGGTTATGGTTTCCTACGCAGCAGCGATTACAATTACCTTTCTTCTCCCGATGATATTTATGTATCTCCATCCCAAATAAAATTATTCGGCCTTAAAACAGGTGATACCGTTTTGGGATCTGTACGCCCACCAAAAGAAGGCGAAAAATATTTTGCTTTACTAAAAGTTACAACCATAAATGGAAAATCGCCAGAAGAGGTTCGTGATCGTGTGCCTTTCGATTATTTAACACCCTTGTTCCCGTTTGAAAAATTAAACCTTACAACAAGATCTGATAATTACAGCACAAGAATTATGGATTTGTTTACGCCAATTGGTAAAGGACAGCGTGGGCTTATTGTTGCGCAGCCAAAAACCGGTAAAACAATGTTGTTAAAGGAGCTTGCAAATGCCATTGCAGAAAACCACCCGGAATGTTACCTCATGATTGTGCTTGTAGATGAACGCCCGGAAGAGGTTACAGATATGGAACGGAGTGTTCGTGCCGAAGTTATCGCATCAACCTTTGATGAGCCGGCTGATAAGCACGTAAAGGTTTCAACCATTGCACTTAACAAAGCAAAGCGTTTAGTTGAGTGTGGTCACGATGTGGTTATTTTATTGGATTCTATTACCCGTCTTGCCCGTGCCCACAACACTGTTGCGCCAAGCAGCGGTAAGGTTTTAAGTGGAGGTGTTGAGGCAAATGCCATGCAAAAACCAAAGCAGTTTTTTGGTGCTGCACGTAAAATAGAAAACGGCGGTTCACTTACCATCATCGCAACTGCATTGGTAGATACCGGCAGTAAAATGGACGAAGTTATTTTTGAAGAATTTAAAGGAACTGGTAACATGGAGTTACAGTTGGATCGTAAATTATCTAACCGTCGAATTTATCCCGCAATTGATATTGTTGCAAGCAGCACAAGGCGTGATGATTTGTTGTTAGACAAAGATACTTTTAAACGCATGTGGATTTTACGCAAGCACATGGCCGATATGAACCCCGAAGAAGCATTAAATACATTGCTAAAAAATATGAAAGGAACCAAGGACAACGCAGAGTTTTTAACGAGCATGAATGGATAAGAATAATTTGAAAATGTGCAAATAAGAAAATATAACAATATAGGCCCTCCGAAAATAATCGGAGGGTTTTTTATAGTAGCCGGCAGCATTTTTTTTCTAATCAACAGTGGTCCGGCTTTTCGCAGTACTCCTAGTTGCGTTCATGCCTCACTTCACTGTGGGGGTACTTACTTCAATCCGGGCTAGGGTTCAGCGGTAAATCTTTTTTCAATTTTTTTCTGCTGCGAAGTACTTCCATAGATTACATCTATGGTTACTCGTATTCAACCCCTTCGGGATTTGTATAAACAAGCATCGATTTGCCTCACCAAAACCAAGCTAATCTAACATCGTCCTTCTCCATTTTAGAGAGGTAACGAGGGTGAAATACTACCTTTGCCAAATGCAAATTGTAGTACAAGGAAAATTGACCGATGATTTTACCCGATGTCAACATTATCAATCTCCCTTAGATATTATTGCCATAAAATTTAAATGCTGTAATACTTATTATGCCTGCATACATTGCCACGAAGATTTGACTGACCACAAAGTTGCTTTATGGCTACAAAGTGAATGGAACGCAAAAGCAGTTTTCTGTGGTCAATGCAAAACAGAAATATCCATTAATGAATATTTTGACAGCAACTACAAATGCCCAAATTGCAGTAGTATTTTTAATCCAAAATGCAAAAATCACAAC
>JANLVW010000594.1:0-8786 GCA_031364205.1 Ferruginibacter sp. | reverse complement strand
AAATAAATGCTGAAGTGCTTCTTTATTTGTTTTAGAGTAATATTTTTGTCGGAAAAGTTCAGAATCAATCTTTTTACATTCAATAAACAAATTCTGCAAAACTGATTCGTCAGCAACATATGCATATATCTCTGTACGGTTACATGTATTTAAAATAAATAAACTTCTAATACCTAAAGCTTTTGCCGTATTTAAAATAAGTTGTTTCTCAGTATCATTAATATGAAATATACTTCTTGTAGCTGCGTCAGTTTTAAGGTGACTGATACCACAGAGGAAAAACCTTGATAAAATGTGTTCAGGATTTTGTAAAGAAAGCAAATTGGTCATTGATATGCAAAGTTACCTCTCATAAAAGTTTTACGGGCATCTCTTTGTCAGTATTGTGTAATTATTTAAAAACAAAACTATTTTTCACTTTTTTTTTCTAAAAAGATAAAAATTATCAATTTCGTATCTCCTCAAGCACATCATAACAAACTACTTTTACATTAAATTTTTTAAACACATCAGCAATGGATATAAATTCAAAAAAGGTAATCTTGATCATGAATCTAGGCAGCCCAGACAGTACTTCAGTAAAAGATGTAAGGCGTTACCTAAATGAATTTTTAATGGATGAGAGAGTAATAGATATACCAAAATTACCAAGAGCTTTATTGGTAAAAGGTATCATTGTTCCCTTCAGAGCCCCCAGCAGTGCAAAAGCATATCGTTCTATCTGGACAAAAGAAGGCTCCCCTCTTATAACACTAACTTATCAATTACAGAAAGCATTACAACAAAGTACTGAATACCCTATTGAAGTTTGTATGCGTTATGGCAACCCAACACCGGAAAGTACATTTAAAAATATTCAGGAAAAATATCCTTTAGTAGAAGAAGTTATTTTATTTCCTTTATATCCACATTATGCCATGAGCAGTTATGAAACTGCCGTTGAATATGGTAAAGAAATTTATGAAAAAGGTAATTACTCTTTTAAATTTTCTGTAATAAATACTTTTTATACCAATGAAGCTTCATACACGCATTATCACAAAGTATTGCGCCACATTTAGAGGACGATTATGATTTGCTTTTATTTAGTTATCATGGAATACCTGAACGGCATGTTCGAAAAACCGATCCTACAAAACAGCATTGTTTAAAAATTGAAGACTGCTGTAATGTAGATAGTGTGGCGCACGAATTTTGTTACAGGCATCAGGTTTTTATGACCTCATCATTGGTAGCTTCAGAACTACAATTGCCTAAAAATAAATTTGCAACATCTTTTCAAAGTAGGTTAGGCAGAGATGAATGGTTGAAACCCTATACTGCCGCACGTTTGAAAGAATTGCCTAAAGAAGGCATTAAAAAAATAGTGGTTGTTTGTCCGGCTTTCGTAAGCGATTGTTTGGAAACGCTGGAAGAAATGGGAGAAGAAGGAAAAGAATTTTTTATGGAAGCGGGAGGGGAAAGTTTTAAATTAATTCCCTGCCTTAACACAGCACCACTTTGGATAAAAGCCATGAATTCTTTAATTGCAGAACATTTGCAAAAAAGCGAAATTAATGTACCTGTATCTTAAAGCACTACACATCATTTTTATTGTAACATGGTTTAGCGGGCTGTTTTATATTGTCAGACTTTTTATTTACAATGCTGAAGCAAATGAAAAACCGGAGCCTGAAAAATCTATTTTAAAAAACCAGTTTACCATTATGATCAAACGGTTGTGGCTTGGTATAACATGGCCTTCAGCTGTTATAACGCTTGTACTTGGGCCACTTTTAATTTATATAAATCCTGCTATTTTAGATACCTGGTTGTGGATTAAAATTGGATTTGTTATAGGCTTATATTTTTACCATTTTTCTCTCAATGTTCTTTACAGGCAACAAAATAAAAATATATTTAAATACAATTCTCAACAGTTGCGGCTATGGAATGAGGTTGCAACTATTTTTTTAATAAGTATTATTTTTTTAGTAGTTGTAAAGCAGGCTATGAGCCTGGTTTGGGGATTGTTAGGCTTGGTTTTATTTATATTAATTTTATTAAGCGCAATAAAAATTTACAAACTAATTAGAAATAATTATACAAAAAAACTCACTAAAATTTAGTAAGTTTTTTTGTAATAAATTAAATAGCCAGTATTAAACAGCTACATTAAAATCTCTAAGCGCATCATTCAAACTTGTTTTTAAATCGGTACTTGGTTTTCTTTTTCCTATAATCAAAGCACATGGCACATTGTAATCTCCTGCAGGAAAACTCTTTGTATAACTGCCGGGAATAACAACACTTCTTTCAGGCACCAAACCTTTTGTTTCAATCGGTTCTATGCCGGTTACATCTATAATTTTTGTTGAATGTGTAAGCACTACATTAGCACCGAGTACCGCTTCTTTTTGTACACGTACACCTTCCACAACTATACAGCGGCTACCGATAAAACAACCATCTTCAATAATCACAGGGCTGGCCTGTAAAGGTTCCAATACACCGCCAATACCCACACCACCACTCAGGTGTACGTTTTTACCTATCTGAGCGCAACTGCCTACTGTTGCCCAGGTATCAACCATAGTGCCTTCATCTACATAAGCCCCAATATTTACATACGATGGCATAAGCACAACATTTTTTGCAAGGTAAGCTCCATATCTGGCAACAGCATGTGGTACAGCTCGAACACCCAAACTTTTGTAATCGCTCTTTAATTTCATTTTATCGTAAAACTCAAAAGGTGGCAATACGAATGTTTCCATTTGTTGAATGCCAAAATATAAAAGTATAGCTTGCTTTACCCACTCATTAACCTGCCAGTTTTCCCCTACCGGCTCAGCAGTTCTTAATCTTCCTTTATCAACTTCCTCAATTACATCTCGAATGGCCTTTATGTATTTTTCATCTTTCAATAGTTCACGGTTAGCCCAAACGGCTTCTATTAAATTTTGCATGTAGTTTATTTTTAAGCGAAAATAATGATTTTAAATACTAGCAATTATTTAAGGAAATAATTTGTGCATTTTTAGTTTTTATAAAAGGTTAAAACGATTATTTACATTTCATGTTAAGCTCTATATTTGATGAAATAATTTAAAATAGCAACAGGTATTTTTTGATGAAGGAAGTTAAAAACATATTAATACGTTTACCAAACTGGTTGGGAGATATGGTAATGGCCACATCGTTTGTAGAGGCAGTTAAAAATTATTATCCCAATGCCGCCATCGACCTTATTTCAAAAAAAGGAATTGATTTTTTGCTGGATTATTTTCCGGCTCACGCTGAAAGAATTGTTTTTTCTAAATATGAATTTGAAGGTTTAAAAGGTGCCATTGCATTCGGTTTAAAAATACGAAAACAAAAAAAATATGATCTGTTTTTCTGCCTGCCGGATTCACTTTCCGCAGCAACTATGGGTGCTGCTGTAAATGCAAAAAAAAGTATTGGGTTTAAAAAAAATGTGCGGTTTTTTTTGCTGACAAATATCTACAGAAAAAATAAAAAATTACACCGGGTAGAAGAATACATAGACCTGTTAGGCCGATTCGTAAAAAATAAAATTGATGTTCCTCCGGTTGTTTTAAACTTACATGGAAACCATTTATCAAATACCCTTGTAATAAATATCAATTCAGAAGCGTCTTCCAGAAGATTACCAAAAGAAAAAGCTATTAGCATTATTAATACAATCAGAAAAAATATAGACAACGAAATTGTACTTGTTGGAAGCCCTAGTGAAGCAGCATTTGTAAGTGAGGTTTATGAATCATTAAAAATTAAAAACAATGTTGTAAACCTTGCAGGGCAGACTTCCTTGCCACAGCTGGTCAATTTATTTGCCAACAGCAAAGCCGTTTTAAGTACAGATAGTGGCCCTGCTCATGTTAGTAATGCCCTAGGAAAAAAAACATTGGTTCTTTTTGGTGCGGGCGATGAACACAATACAGCACCTTATAATAAAAAGTTTTGCACGGTGATAAGGTTGGGTAAATTAGTTTGCGAACCATGCGTAAACAATCATTGTGCGATTTATGGAATACCAGAATGCCTTTTACAACTTGATGAAAATTTGATTTTAAAAGAGATTCAAAAAATATTATCCTAAATGAATTTTGACAATGATATTCAAAACTGCTTAAAGGTTTTAAAAACCGGAGGAATAATTTTATATCCTACCGATACAATCTGGGGACTAGGCTGCGACGCTACAAATAAA
The DNA here is from genome assembly GCA_031364205.1 of Ferruginibacter sp. Taxonomy (GTDB): domain Bacteria; phylum Bacteroidota; class Bacteroidia; order Chitinophagales; family Chitinophagaceae; genus Ferruginibacter. Next base: position 4,573 of record JANLVW010000594.1, on the reverse strand, counting down.
AAAGCTATTGCAAAAATTTATGCACTCAAACAAAGAGCAGAAAATAAAAGCATGATTTTATTGTTGGCAAACAATGCAGAAATTGCAACCTACTGCAAAACCCCTTCTGCAGTAATACTTAATTTACTACGCAAAGAAGAAAATCCTTTAACCATAGTTTACCCAAATGCAAAAAACATTGCTGAAAATTTAATAAGCGAAAATGGCACAGTAGCTATTAGAATTGTTAAGGATGCATTTTGTGAAGCACTGATTAATGCCTTTGGTAAGCCAATTGTCTCCACCTCTGCCAATATTGCAGGTGAGACGAGCCCAACTTCTTATACATCAGTAAATGCCAAGATAAAAAAAGGTGCTGACTATATTGTACAGCACCGTAGAAATGAAAATAATTTTAAAAAGCCAAGTAAAATTTTATCCTGGAAAAATGATGAGGAGATTTTAATTATAAGAGAATAATTAAAAAATCTTAAACCCTACACCAACCTGTATATTTCTGTTCTTCCATTGATTGTTATCGTTTACCTGGTTTAAATTACTTAACCCTGCTACATATCGGCCATAAATTTTAAACTTCGTCAAATTAAACTGTAACCCCGCAGCAGCAGAAATATTGCCTTGTTTAAATGCAGTTTCTCCGTTTTTTAAAAGGCTTTTATTTTTATCCAATAAAATAGAAAATTGTGGGCCAAATTGTAAGGTAAGAAAAGGTGCTGCCTTAAAATTTAATAATACCGGAATATCCAGATAATTTAATTTTACTTTATCTATTTTATTAAAACCGTACACAGTACTAAACTGGGTAGCGGTATCAGAATTGACACTGCTAAATAAAATTTCCGGTTGTATTCCTATTTTTGAAGTGATCCCGATCGTTGCAAATGCTCCTGCTTGGTAACCAAAAGTAAATTTATCTTTAAACGGAATACCATCAATTTTTTGAAGATTAGCTCCGGCTTTTAAACCAACGTGAAGACCTTGTGCGATTGTATATTTTGTAACAATAAATAAACAAATAAATAATGGAATTATTTTTTTCATAGATTTTTTTTTGGCCTATTTCAATTATCGTACCAACATAAAATTCCATATTAATTTCTAAGTAAAAATATTTCTAACGGATAATGATTAAAAATAATACTGATATTTTTTTGGATCCAACTTTTAGAGTTAAAATAGTTTCAAATTTTATTTTTTTTCCGTAACTAATTATTTAACCCTTAGTTTTGCATGAATTCAGAATTTCTGAGAATTACATAACATGCTCAGATGCTGTTGAAGGCAGGTAACAAAACATAAGCTACCTATCAGGACAAATAAAATTTCTCCCCACACAACAACGGCCCGAAGCATACAATGTGATCATCAAAAATATTTTTTGACCATATAGTATTGTGAAGTGGCTTACATAAGACTTCCAATTAAATTTCCAAAAGGTAGAAAAGGCAAAGCCAGATATAATACTACACGGTCTTCATTTTAAACAAATTATTACCATGAATGCATTTGAAGCATTGGGCCTAAACGAAAACCTCGTACAGGCAGTTGCAGATTTAGGTTTTACAGAACCTACACCTATTCAACAACAGGCAATCCCTGTATTGATAGCAGGAACAAAAGATTTTGTTGGCCTTGCACAAACAGGAACCGGTAAAACCGCAGCTTTTGGTTTACCATTATTACACCTTATAAAAGCAGAAGATAAATTTCCGCAGGCGTTAATTGTTTGTCCTACACGTGAGTTGTGTTTGCAAATAACAAATGACCTTACAGATTTTAGAAAACATACAAAAGGGTTAAATGTAGAAGCCGTATACGGTGGTGCTTCTATAGTAATGCAAATTCGTAATTTAAAAAGAGGTGTACAGGTTGTTGTAGCAACACCCGGCCGTTTAATAGATCTTATTGAAAGAAAAGCTATTGACCTGCAAAAAGTAAAATATGTAGTGCTTGATGAAGCAGATGAAATGCTGAACATGGGCTTTAGAGAAGATATTGACTTTGTATTGAAGAATACGATTAACAGAGAAAGTATTTGGTTGTTTTCTGCAACAATGCCTACACAGGTACGTGCCATTGCAAAAAACTTTATGACCAATCCTGAAGAAATTACGGTAGGTAAAAAGAACAGTGGTAATGTAAATATTGATCACCAGTTTTTTGTGGCACCGGCAAATGCCCGTTTTGAATCTTTAAAGCGGTTGATAGATTTTAATCCGGATATGTACGGTATTATATTTACCAGAACCAAAGCAGATGCGCAGGATATATCTGAACGTTTATCAAAAGCAGGTTACGAGATAGAAGCTTTGCATGGTGACCTTACACAACAACAGAGAGACAGGGTGATGGGCCGTTTTCGTACAAAAGCTTTGCAACTTTTAATAGCTACAGATGTGGCTGCACGTGGTATTGACGTGGATGGTATTACTCATGTAATCAATTACGAATTGCCGGATGATATGGAAGTTTATACCCATCGTGCCGGTCGTACTGGCCGTGCAGGTAAAACAGGTATTTGTCTTACCATTTGCCATACAAGAGAAACTTTTAAAATTAGAAGTTTAGAGAAAATGGTAAATGCACAATTTCATAAAATGGACATCCCGAGTGGTAAAGATGTTTGTAGAAAACAGTTTTTTTACTTTATGGATAAGCTTATTAAAACAGATATTTCTCACGGTGATTATGAAACGTACTTACCGGCCCTTATGGAAAAATTTGCAGATGTAACCAAAGAAGAAGTATTACAAAGAGTTGCGGCATTAGAATTTGACCATTTTTTAAAGTATTACGAAAATGCTGAAGACTTAAATGCAAAAGATGCAGGCAGAAGAGTAATAAATAATGACAGAGGCGTTGTTCGTGATGACAGCAGCAGAAAAGAACGCAGTACTTTTAATAGAAGAGACAATGGTTACACCAGATTGTTTTTAAACCTTGGTACCAAAGATGGTTTTTATAAAGCAAGCATGTTGCAGTTTGTATTGGATGAAAGCAGTTTGAACAAAGAAGCGCTAGGCAAAATAGATATTCGTGACATGAACACATGGATTGAATGTGACAGTGCAAGTGCGGCCCAAATGATTGATTCTTTGGATGGCAAGCGTTACAATAACCGGACAGTACGGATGAACGAAGCAGATGGTGGTTTTAAACGCCCAAATGATGAAGGAAACTCAAGAGATGTAGGCAGCAGTGCCCCAAGAGAGAGAAAAAGAGTATACAGTTCTCCAAGAGAAAGAAGATAAGATATATAATTAAAATTAGAACGTTCCAATAAAATGGAGCGTTTTTTTGTGCGATAATAATCTAAATAAAAAAGGTCGTCTGTTGTTAATAGACGACCTTTTTAAATAATATAAATATTTAAGAAAATTAAGAATATCTTATTTTCTCACAACTTTTATAACTTCTGTACTGCCGTTTTTATCTAGTAATTTTAAGATGTACACAGATGGGGAATAAGTACTCAAGTCAATACTTTTACCCAATACAAAGTTATTTACCTGTTGTAATAATTTGCCACTAATACTGTATAAACTTACCGACTGCAGTATGCCACCTTCGTTTGAAGTAATGTAAACCCTGTCTGCTGTAGGATTAGGCATTATAGCAATGGACATTGAATTGCTGAATTTTACCGTACGAACAGCACTGTATGTAAATGAACCATCAACATCTACCAATTTTAAACGGTAATAGTTTAATCCGTTTACAGGAGATAAATGTTTTAATGAATAGTTTTTTAATGTTGAACTTGACGCAGATGCTTTTACTTTACCAATACTTTCAAATTTGCTACCATCTCTGCTGAATTCAACATCAAAATAACTGCTGTTTTGCTCAATAGATGTTTGCCAGTTCAGGTCTACTACTTTATTTTGCTTTGTGGCTGTAAAGTCAACTAAACTAACAGGAAGAGGACCAGCTGCAGGCCCATTAGAAATACATATATCATCTAATGCTAAGAAATGACTTCCCACACCGTTAACAGCACCTGGAAATGGATCTACTATTTTAACCTCTATAGATGTTACGCCTAAGGGAACTATATATACTCCCGATATTTGAGTCCATGGATTTGTTTGATATCCTGTATTTGTAGCGAGTCCTTGAAAAGTTACAGCCGGATTAGTTCCATCATTTATAACAATATTCATAAGAAACCCGGTAGTCGGATCCGGTTTTAAACTAGCTACATAAGCGCTGATTGTATATGTTTGACCCGGAGATACATTTAAGGTTTTATACCAAATATTTGTTAGATTTGGATCAGTCGAAGTATGAGCAGCCCAAAAATAAGTACCAGAATGAGGTTTTGTAAAATTGTACCCGCCTGGTTTATTTGGATCATTTAATTTTAAAATTTGGTAATCACCTTGCTAAGAAGATGCTGCTAAAACGTAAGTATAACTGGTTGACGCAACTAAGGCACCAAAATTATTATCACTACCGTTAATATTAGAGCCTGCTTCAAAGCCTCCATAATAACCATTAATGTTGGATAAATGGCAGCCATCTCCAGGTTGTGGTTGTGCCGAAGCATTTAGTGTAAAAATTAATAACATGC
>JANLVW010000490.1:0-2916 GCA_031364205.1 Ferruginibacter sp. | reverse complement strand
AAGCGGGCGCAGAGATATTATTGTGGTGGCCAGCGTGAGTTGCATTTATGGTATGGGCAACCCGGCGGAGTACGAAAACGGTATTATCCGCATTCGGAAAAACCAGGTCATCAGCCGGCAGGGCTTTTTACATTCATTGGTAAACAGTTTGTACAACCGCAGCCAGGGCGATTTTACCCGTGGCACTTTTAGGGTAAAGGGCGATACGGTAGATATTAATTTGCCTTATGTAGATTATGGTTACCGCATCAGTTTTTTTGGCGATGAAATAGAAAAGATTGAAACGCTGGAACTCAGCACAGGTAAGCGTATTGTAGAAGTAATTGATGCTGCTATTTTTCCTGCATCGCTATACCTGGCGCCAAAAGATATGCAGGCAAGAGTGATCAGCCAGATACAGGATGAATGTTTTGCGCAGGCAGAATATTTTAAAAAGTCAGGTAAGTTTATAGAAGCGCAGCGGATTACCGAACGGGTTAGTTACGATATTGAAATGATTAAAGAGCTTGGTTATTGCAATGGCATTGAAAACTATTCCCGCTTTTTTGACCAGCGTTTACCGGGTGCAAGACCGTTCTGTTTGATAGATTATTTTCCTAAAGACTTCCTTTGCATATTGGATGAAAGCCATCAGACCGTTCCGCAAATAAGCGGCATGTACGGTGGTGATAGAAGCAGAAAAATTACGCTGGTGGAATATGGTTTTCGACTGCCATCGGCCATGGATAACCGCCCGCAGAACTTTCATGAGTTTGAAAACCTCGTTAGCCAAATGGTATATGTTTCGGCTACGCCGGGAGAATATGAACTGGAAAAAAGCGGTGGTGTAGTGGTGGAGCAGGTAGTGCGACCAACGGGATTGTTAGACCCGCCAATTGAAGTGCGCCCATCAGTAAACCAGATAGATGACTTGCTTGATGAAATAGACAAGCGTATAAAAATGGGTGACCGAATTTTGGTAACCACGCTTACCAAACGCATGGCAGAAGAAATGGATAAATACCTGCACCGCATCAACATAAAATCTAAATACATACACAGCAATGTGCATACGCTCGATAGGATTGAAATTCTGCGTGAACTTCGCCTTGGTATTATTGATGTACTCGTTGGTGTAAACTTATTAAGAGAAGGGTTGGATCTGCCCGAAGTATCGCTCGTTGCTATTTTAGATGCAGATAAAGAAGGCTTTCTCCGCAACGAAAGAAGCCTTACTCAAACCGCAGGTCGTGCAGCCCGTAACTCCAAAGGGCTGGTAATATTTTATGCAGATAAAATTACAGAAAGCATGCGCAAAACAATGGACAAAACAGACCGCCGCAGAGAAAAACAGGTAGCATTTAACACCCTCCATGGCATTACACCCACCACCATTACTAAAACAAAAACAGAAGTGTTTGCACAGGGAAGCGTGCTCAATATAAAAGCTTTTGACCCAACCAAACCCAACGCCATTGCATCTGATGAAGATATATTAACCGTAGCAGCAGAAGATCAAATGGAGTATAAAACCATCCCTAAAATGGAAAAGGGCATTATAAAAATTAAGAAAGAAATGGAACGTGCCGCCAGAGATATGGACTTTATGGAAGCAGCAAGGTTAAGAGATGAAATGTTTAAAATGCAGAAGGAGTTGGAAGGACTGAAGTAGTATAAATTTGTATTCTGGCATAATTATTACTTAAATTGTAGCTACAAACGCTGTTTTATGAAATATTTATTTCCAATTATTATCTGCCTTCTATCGCTTGTTGCCTGTAATAAAGCAACTATAAAAAGTGTAAATACCAACAACAGTAAAGATTCCCTCACTTACCAGCCTAAAGTTGCCGGCTCAAAATGGGTTTACAAAAGAACCATCGGCGGCATTCAAAATACTACTTATACATTTGTCCGTTTAGCCGCAGATACCCTTGCTTACAACTCAACATTTCAAACATTCAGCAGCGATGATAATGCAACCAACCAGGTAAACCAATACATAAGGCAGGATGGAGATAAATATTACAGCATTTTAACAGCCTCAACAAATAAAACCCAGTTATTAATTTTAGATGCCGGTAAAAATATTAATGAAAGTTGGTTAGGTGCCGTTAATGGCAGCGATACGTACACTTATACCATGAAAGATAAAATCCCTATTTATGTGTTAGATGGGTTTACTTTTAAAAATGTATTGGTGGTTCACGTAGAAAGAACAGGGCCTAATCCTTTCTCCGGAGATACTTATTATGCACAGGGTGTGGGGCAGGTTCAAAGCATCGGTACTGTAAATGCAGGCGGCACTAATTTATCTGCCAGGGTAAAATTGATTACGCTTGATTTAAGATAGCAGTTCGTCTTTGATAAAATAACAAAACAGCGTTTAATCAAACGGGGCTTTGTAAATTATATTAAGCGCTGTAAAGTAATATTCCTTGTTTCCTTTGTGCTTCCTTTGTTTCCTTTTTTTTGAAATAATCATTTGCACACCTTACCAACTTTGAGATTTGTGGTTAATAAAACATGCTCGCAGATTGCTCAGATTTCTACAGATTAATTTTGTTAGTTTTCTTCCTTCCTTGATTTCCCTCGTGTTTAAAATAATGTTTTATAATCCTTTTGCCTTTGACTCTTCATGGGTTAAAACCTTTGTCGTTCAAATAAAACCCTAATTCATTTTCTCCGGACGCATCATCGGGAACAACAACACATCCTGTATAGAAACCTGTCCCGTTAAAAGCATACAAAGCCTATCAATACCAAAGCCAATACCGCTTGTAGGTGGCATACCGTATTCCAGTGCACGCAAAAAATCATGGTCAATAAACATTGCTTCATCATCACCACGTTCCATAAGTTTTATCTGCTCTTCAAAACGTTCCCGCTGTTCTATCGGGTCGTTTAACTCACTGTAGGCATTGGCAATTTCTTTTC
>JANLVW010000451.1:0-4392 GCA_031364205.1 Ferruginibacter sp. | reverse complement strand
GTTATTTTATTTTTAACTGCATTAATTGGGACGTTTTATTTTGTTATCAAAATCCCTTTTTTAATCCCATATGTTTTATTGGGTGTATTTTTTACATTGTTATATTCTTTGCCTTTGTGGCCATTTAAGTTTTTTAAAAAGTTACAACAGTTAGGTTTTTTTAAAACCGTTTTACTTGCTTTTACTTGGGCTTATATTACAACTATTTTACCGGCTGTAAGTTTGTTGACCACAAGTTTTATTCCTGTATATTCACTTTTAGCAGCACGTTTTTGTTTTATGCTTTTACTCTGTATAATATTTGATAAACGTGATGTTACAGTTGACAAATCCCATGGCTTGCACAGCTTGGCCACTGACACGCCGGCCAAAACTTTAAACTCAATTATTTATCTTGTTTTCATTTCTTATTTCATTACGGGGTTGTTATTGCGATACCATTTTAATGACAAGCCACAGATGTTTGCATTTTTACTAACGGGGGGTTTTGTATGGTGGGTGTATACATTATCTTTAAAAAAACAGGGTTATCTTTTCTATTATTTTTTGGTTGATGGATTGATGCTTGTAAGTGCTACAGGCAGTGTTATCGCAAGTTTTTTCTAAATAAGAGTTGTGATAAAAGTTTAAAAATGCATGTTTGCTGGAGGGCTGCGGTGGAATTAGCGGTGTGCAGTTGTGTATGCATGCGCCCGCAGGCACTTATGCAAATACAACTGTACCGAACAACCAAATAGGCCGAAAAACTGATGATTTTTAGGTGAATTCTACAGCCCCAAAAATATTGCATATAGCATATTTTGTATTTTAAAGCATACATTCTTTTCTTAGCTTTGCATCATCAAAATATTATATGGCAAAAGCTACAAAAACAAAAAGTATTTTAAAAGAAAGTTCCTACTTATTTCTTGAAAATTATATAAATAATCCATCTCCTACAGGGTTTGAGAGTGGCGGGCAAAAATTGTGGATGCAATATTTAAAGCCTTATGTAGATGAGTTTTTTACCGATGCATACGGTACTGCAGTGGGTGTAATAAACCCTGATGCTCCTTTTAAAGTAGTGATAGAAGCGCATGCGGATGAGATAAGCTGGTTTGTAAATTATATTTCTGCGGAAGGTTTAATTTATTTAAAAAGAAACGGCGGTGTTGACCACCAGATTGCGCCGAGCATGCGTGTAGCAATACATGGAAAGAAAGGAAAAATACGTGCAGTTTTTGGCTGGCCTGCCATACATACACGGATGAGCAATAACGAAAACAAAGAACCACAACCAAAAGTTGAAACCTTGTTTTTAGATTGCGGGGCACGTACTAAGAAAGAAGTGGAAGATTTAGGCATACATATTGGCGCTGTTGCAGTGTACGAGGAATGCTACGAAGAACTTGCACATGGTTATTTAATTGGTCGTGCATTTGATAACAGAGTAGGAGGTTTTATGATTGCTGAGGTTGCCCGTTTGCTTAAAGAAAATAAGAAGAAACTTCCATTTGGTTTATATATTGTAAACGCTGTGCAGGAAGAAATTGGATTGCGTGGTGCAGAAATGATTGCCCGCAGAATTAAACCTGATATTGCGATTATTACGGATGTAACGCACGACAGTACCACACCGATGATTAATAAAATGATTGAAGGAGATTGCTCCTGTGGCAAAGGCCCATCTTTATGCTACGGACCAGCTGTGCACAATAAATTATTGGATTTTGTGCAGGCTGCTGCAGACAAAAATAACATTCCTTATCAAATGCGGGCGGTGAGCAGAAGTACTGGAACTGATACAGAATCTTTTGCATATGCTAATGAAGGTTGTCCAAGTGTTTTAATTTCTATACCGCTGCGGTACATGCATACCACTGTAGAAATGCTGCATAAAGATGATATTGAAAATACAGTAAAATTAATGTACGAAACCTTGATAACGCTTACACCAAAAACCAATTTGAGCTATTTTAAATAATTTTTAATGGATGATAATGGTAAATATATAAGGCTGTTTGGAACGTTGTTCTTTACGTTCATTGGTTTTATTGTGGCGCTATTTTTAATAATGTTTGGGCTTCGGGTTTTGTTTGGAGTGCTCAATTATATTCCATGGTTCTCGGCTATGTTTACCCTGTTCATTGTTTGTGTGCCTGCAGTGCTTTTTATAACCGTTTATTTAATATATTTCAAACAGACAAAGACACATTTTTCAGCGGCAGTAAGGTATTTTTCTTATTCAGTTTTTACAGTTGCCATTGCGTTCTGGTTATATTTTTGGGTGTTGGATTTTATAATCTTTTTTAAAATGCATTACAACGGAATTTCTGAGTATAATTGTTATAACCTGGCGTTTTAAAGCGCTAATGTTTTTGCTATTTTTTTTGTAGGAATTGTACAGGCATTAAAAGCAAAAAAAGAAGTTAACTGGATGGACAGAGAAAGAAAATGGGAAAATAACTTACCTTAATTAATCTTTTTTTGTGACTGCCTTCAGCCATTAAGGTCAATCTTTATTAATTTTATGAATGTTGCTGATGCAACCTTAAGTGCCGAAATATTGTTGAATAAAAAATTCAATTAACCTGACCGGCTACTAATTTTTTTACTTGTAATAATAGTCGGCGAAGCAACTCTAAAATGTTTTTTAAAACTCCCCGTTATCAATACCTGATACAAATACTCTTATCTAATACTTCATTTTTTTTTTGATAAAATCTTATATTAATTTATGTTTCAACGCAGCATATTAAAACCTTTCCTTTGGCAGTTGTAAATTTGCCAATTCTCAAACTAAAGACGCTAATGCAACACAACTTACCCGAAAAAGATTTTGCTGCTATGCCTGCCGGACTTACCATATCAAAGCAAGCCAATAAAAAGCTTACGAAAAACCAGGATGCTTTTAACAAGCTTACCAAACGTATAGAGAAATTGCAAAAGGATATTGTAAAAAAACAGTTACAATTAGATCTTGCTTTGAAAATATTCGGCACTTATATTTATACCACTAAACAGTTGGTAACAAAGTATAGAAGAGAATTAATTATTTTATTATGGGCCAGTTTCAATACAAAAAAGCTTACAAAAAATGACCAGCAAAATCTTAAACAAATTATAAGAGAGGATTTACAAACATATTTGGTTGAGCTGGCAGAGGAGCCTGACAAGGAAATTAAAAAAATATTTAATGTGCTTGAAAACGCTAATTATGATGAAAGGCTTAGAAATGAAAAAGAAATTACCAAACTAAGAATGTTGGAAGATTTAGAGGATATGAAAGCAGATTTGTCAGATATTGATGTGGACGATTTAGATGCCTTGAGGAATAAATTTTATGAGGCAAGCCATAAAATCTTTAATGAAGGGCCGGCAATCGATAATGGTACAAAAGAAAATAAAACCAAAAACAAATCGGCAAAACAGTTAGAGGCGGAAAGAATACAGCAGGAAATTGATTACCTCAAACAAAAAAACATTGCAACTATTTACAAACAGCTAGCAAAACTTTTTCATCCTGATCTTGAACAGGATATAGGGAAAATAGCCGAAAAAGAAATTTTAATGCAACAGCTTATTGCTGCTTACGAAGCAAAGAACCTTCATGCATTGCTAACTCTGGAACTTAAATGGATTCACAAAGAAAATGAACATTTAGAGAGTCTGACGGATGAAAAGCTGGCAGTTTATCTTCAAATTTTAAAGGAGCAGGCTCAACAGCTTGAAGATGAAAAAAGGGAGATTATTTACCAGCCTAATTATTCAGTTCTTGCCCAAACTTTTGGTATAGGTGTTCAAAAATACCCGGTAGAAATTGTTCAAATTCATTTAAATGAAGTAAGGGTAACCGCAGAATATTTTAAATTGAGCGTTGCAGATTTTAGCAGTGATTATGCCTTGAGGTACATAAAGCAAATGATAAAGCAATGGAAACAAAACAAAGATGAGTGGGAGGAATGATTACAAAAGATTATGGGTTTTAAAAGCTGTCCTTTTTGACTTTATCAAGAAAAAAACTTGTTAGGATAAATAAAGTTGAATAGATTAATTAGAGTTGGTTGCTGTGGTTCAATGCCTTTTTGAAAAGAAAAAAAGCGGTCAGGTTTAACATATTAAAACCGATTTTTAAATATTTTTTTAAGTACCTACTTCAACGGCTCAATCTGACAATTCTTAACTAAATAACAACTGGCTGCGGGATGGGATGTTGTAGCTGCTGCAACATTAAGACTTATGTTAAATAAATATTGCACAGACACTACTACAGACAGCCCATACAAATGTTGTGAAAAGGTATTAAAGCAAACAGCTCCAATTTTTTTAAACGGATAATATTTGTCTTTAATAAAAATTCCCCCCGGAGAACCGGCGGGAATTTTCTTTTAACCCTTAAAACAACCAACATGA
>JANLVW010000440.1:0-4142 GCA_031364205.1 Ferruginibacter sp. | reverse complement strand
TCCTTCAACGTACTTATTATTAGGCTTCCATTTGAAATGGCTTCCCATTGGTTAGGAATTACCAGACTTAGTTTATAGGTAGCTTTTAAATCAGGCTGATCAAAACAAGGGAAAGAGGTTCTGGCCCTGTCGGGGACAAATAACGTGTACAAATAATCGTCGTTTCTGTTGAGTGCTGTGTTGCCGGCAATAAAAGCAATATTGATATTATTTTTACCTTTTATTAAGGCAGCTGCAGGAATGATGATGTGTTCTTTTTGGTAATTAATGGCAATAATTTTTCCGTTTACTTCAATTTTTTGTATTTGATTTTGCTGTGCTTTAAAATCTAATTGAAGTAGAAATTCAGTTTTTAATAAATAAAAACTGAGCAGCTCATTGGCCTTAATCTCTTCACTTTTTAAAGCAGGAATATCAAATTTTAATTGGTACTGAATGTCATTGATAATGGCGCTTCTAAAATCTGCCAGGGGTTTTGACACGCCTAAATCAATTGTTGGTTCTTTTAAAATTGGTTGGGCAAACCCAAAAATCGGCATCATTAAAAAGATAGAAAGCAATCGTTTATTGATCATAAATATTTTATGTCTGCAGTAATTGTAAAATAGTTTGTCCACCTAAAAACGCCATAAATACTACTACTAAATACCCTAATACTGTTAACCAAATTGGGTGTTTGTATGTTTTAATAATCGATGTTTTATAAGCTGCCAATAACATGGCACCCAAAGAAACCGGTAATATCATTCCATTTAATGCACCAACAAAAACCAATGTTTTAACCGGCTCGCCAATAAATAAAAATATAGCGGTAGAAATTAGGATGAAGACAATAATGATGGCTCTTTGGTTGGCCAATATTTTGGGGTGAAAAGAGTTGACGAATGAAACTGAAGTATAGGCAGAACCAATTACGGAAGTGATGGCTGCAGCCCACATAACCAATCCAAATAATTTATACCCTAATTCACCGCTCGCCAACTTAAAAACGGAGGCCGCAGGATTTGCAGGGTCTAATGTTGAGCCTGCATATACAACTCCCAATGCTGCTAAAAACAGTAAAACCCTCATTAATGAAGCAATGCCAATAGCCATTGTAGCACCTCTGTTTACTTCCTTTATGTGTTTCTCTCCGGTAATGCCTGCATCCAACAAACGGTGTGCGCCTGCAAACGTAATATAGCCACCAACTGTGCCACCAACAATGGTTAAGATAGCTGCAAAACTTAGTTTTTGGGGAATAAAAGTTTGAATGGTTGCCTGGGCATATGGCGGGTTACTTTTATAAACAATATAACAGGTAAGGAAGATCATTAAAAAACCTAAAATCTTGGTTATCCAATCCATTGCAACACCCGCTTCTTTATAAACAAAAATAGCAACAGCAATGATGGCACTAATGATACAGCCTTGTGTAATGCTGATGCCAAATAAAACATTTAAACCCAAGCCCGCTCCTGCAATATTGCCAATGTTAAAAGCCAACCCTCCTAAAAAAACGAGAAAGGATAAAAAATAACCCAGCCCCGGAAAAACCTTGTTTGCAATATCCTGTGCAGGTTGACCAGCAACGGTTATGATGCGCCAAATATTTAACTGAGCTACTATATCGAGGATGACAGAAATTAAAATAACGAAGCCAAAACTTGCTCCTAATTGTTGGGTAAACACGGCGGTCTGTGTTAAAAAACCCGGGCCTATTGCGGAAGTAGCCATTAAAAAGGCTGCACCAATTAATACACTTCGGTTAGATGTTGGTTTCAATTTGAAAAAGATTTAATGGTTATTCCACCGTTGGTTAAAATATGGTGGATGGTTTTTGCAAACGCTACTGCATGTTCACCATCGCCGTGTATACACAACGTATCTGCTGTAAGCGAAACGATTTTTTGATTTACACTTATTACTTGCTGCTTGTTCACCATCATTAAAACCTGCGCTGCGGCATCGTTCTCATTTGTAATTAAAGCATTGGTTTGCGAACGTGGCGTTAATGATCCATCATCCTGATAAGTACGATCTGCAAAAACTTCACTTGCGGATTTTAAACCTTTGTTGGTTGCTGCATTGATGAGTTCGCTGCCTGCTAAACCGTACAAAACTAAACCGGGTTCAATATCATAAATGGCATCTGCAATTGCCTGAGCCAATTTTAGATCTTTAGCCGCCATGTTGTACAAAGCCCCGTGAGGCTTTACGTGATTGAGTTTGGTGTTCGCAGCTTTTACAAATGCTGACAAAGCTCCGATCTGATACAACGTAATTTGATAAGCCTCCTTGGGTGATATTTTCATTTCTCTTCTGCCAAAACCCTGCAGATCTTGCAGGCCTGGGTGTGCGCCAATGGCTACATTATTTTGAACTGCTAAAGCCACTGTATCCTGCATAACCCCGGCATCTCCGGCATGGAAACCACATGCAATATTTGCCGAAGAGATATACTTAAAAAGCATTGTATCGTTTGGCATGGAGTAATTTCCAAAAGCCTCGCCCATGTCGCAGTTAATATCTATGTTAGCCATTTTACAATGCCGTTTTTAATTGAATAGCAGCAGCCAATTTTTTAAAATCTGATTGAAGATCAAGATAAAGCTTTTCAGCTTCTTTTAAATCGATGAGTTCAAAATGAATAGCGTTGCCCGGCTTCAATTGAGCACAAATTGGTAAGTCAACTATAGCCACTTTTGCAAGTCTTGGGTAGCCGCCTGTGGTTTGGCAATCTGCCATCAGTAAAATTAAAGATCCATCACCGGTAACCTGAATAGTGCCGGGTACAACAGCTGTTGATAAGAGTTCGTTTCGCTGTGATTTTTTGCGGTAGATTTTGGGACCTTTCAAACGATAGCCCATTCGGTTTGCAATAGTGAATTGATACGGTTTAGTGAGAAATTCGGCAACAGACAAATCTTGAAACCAATCAAATTCCCTTCCCATAATTACCCGAACTTTTGAATTTAAAGCAGATAAAAATTGTTTAACAGGAACGCACCATGGAGGCCAATTCACCATTTCGCTTTTTAAAAGTTGAAACAGTAATTTATTTTGTTTTGATAATGTTTGAGTAGCTACCAACTCATCATCTTTTTTTAAAAGCCTTCCATTAATGCCACCGAATGCGGCGGTTACAAAAGTGCTTTTGCTACCTAACACCTCAGGCACATCCCAACCTCCTGCAATAGCCAAATAAGCATACCGACCTTCTATATTATTTTTCAGTTGAATGATTGAGCCTTTTGGCAGAAACAAAGGGCGATTTATTGGGACTGTTTTATTATCAATTTCAACATGTGCATTTCCCGAAACCAACGCCATCAAAACATCTGCCTGGGTTGTGCATTCAAAATTACCATCTACAATTTCTATTAACGCAGCACCTTTATCATTGCCCACCAAAAGATTTGCAACTCGGGCAGAGACCTGGTCCATCACTCCCGAAACGGGAACGGCCTGGTCTAAAAACTGTGTACGACCAAGATCCTGAACAGTAGAAAAAATGCCTGGTTTTATAATAATTATACTCATTGTTCTCTTTCTATTTGTTCGAACTCAATTAAAGAAATCGTTTGAAATTTTATTTTATCTCCTGCTTTTAACAATGATGGTTGATGTCTGTTTACATCAAATAATTTAAGCGGCGTTCTGCCGATTATTTGCCAACCTCCGGGCGTTTCTAATGGATAAATGCCCGTTTGCTGCCATGCAATTCCAACGGAGCCTGCAGGAATTGCAGGACGTGGGTTTTGCTTGCGTGGGGATGTTAATCTTTCTGATAATCCACCCAAATAAGGGAACCCCGGTACAAAGCCAATCATGTAAACAGTGTAAATAGCGCTGCTGTGAATCTCAATAATTTCTTCTTTTTTTAATTGATGAAATAAGCTGAGCTCCTGTAAATCAAATCCGAATGTAAGATCGTAACACACGGGGATATTAATAATTTGACTGTATATTTTCTGATCAGTATTTGTTTCAGCGTTTATGGATTTAATATACCGTGAAATTTTATCTAACGTGGTTGAACCCTTTAAGCCGGGATCATTCATTAACCAAACAGGATCAAAATAAAGTGTTAGCGTAGTGTAAGCAGGTATCGTGCTGAGTAATCCCACAAAAGGATTTTTCTTGATACATTGATTGAGTCC
>JANLVW010000385.1:0-2101 GCA_031364205.1 Ferruginibacter sp. | reverse complement strand
ATTTTGCAAAAAAATAATATGACAAAGATTGCAAATGAAGAGAAAGTAATCAGTTAATTAGTCAACCTGCTAATTTTCCAATGATAAATCGCAGGGGTGAGTTATATTAATATAAAATAAATATAAAATTTATTTTCTGAAGGAATATTATTTTAAACATCTTTTTAAATGAATTAGCAAATTTGCACATCAGCTGATTTGAACATTAATAAAACCATGAGTTTATCAAAAAAAAATGATGCATTGGGCAAAGGGATAAGAAGTCTTTTGCAGAATATTGATACAGATTTAAAAAATACTGCCGGGTCTTTAAAAATGGATATTGCAGAAAAAACCGTTGGTGTACAAAGAGTTTCGCTTGATTTAATAGAAGTAAACCCAAACCAGCCCCGCAAAGATTTTGATGAGACAGCATTGAGCGAATTAGCAGCTTCCATAAAACTGCATAACATTATTCAACCTCTTACAGTTTCTTTTATTGGCTCCGGCAAATACAGATTGATCGCCGGTGAAAGACGTTTTAGAGCATCAAAAATTGCAGGATTAAAAGATGTGCCTGTTTATGTAAGAGAAGCAAATGCAACGCAGTTACTTGAACTTGCGCTCTTAGAAAATTTGCAGAGAGAAAACCTAAATGCCATTGAAATAGCCCTTTCTTACAAACGCTTAATGGATGATTTAGATTATACTCAGGAGAAGGTTGCAGAGCGCATGGGCAAAGAAAGAAGTACAGTCACCAATTATATACGTTTGCTTAAACTACCACCGGATATACAGGTAGCCGTCCGAAATGGTATTATCAGCATGGGACACGCAAGAGCCCTTATTAATGTAGATGTGGTGGATAAGCAACTGTTTATTTTTTCTGAAATTAAAAATAAACAGTTATCAGTTAGGCAAACAGAGGATCTTGTTAGAAGAATGTATACGGGAGATAATGCTGTTAAAGCTTCTGTAAAACCTTTGTTATCTCCTGCATTTAAAAAAATTGAAGATAATTTAGCTTCAACATTTAGCACCAAAGTAAAACTGTTACATAGCAACAAAGGGAATGGCAGTATTACATTTGACTATTATTCTTTAGAAGAATTAAATGGTCTGTTGGAAAAGCTAAATATTAATGTTAGTTGATGCACACAAAAAATATTGTTTTTTTACTTATTATTTTTCTTTTACAAAATATTTTTGTGAAAGCTCAGGAGAGACTGCTGGTGGATACTTCAGGAAAAGTTATTTATGCAAAAAATGGTAAATTAATAAAAGATAGTTCTGCAAAAAAATACAACCCCGGCATTGCTATACGCCGCTCAGCAATATTGCCGGGATGGGGCCAGTATACTAACAAAAAATACTGGAAAATACCCTTGGTATATGCAGGGATTGGTATACCGGTCTATTTATTTACCAAAAATTTAAAACAATACAAAGAAGCTAAAAGGGCTTTTATTTTAGCAACAGATGGAGATCCTTCCAACGATAACCTAATAGTTGAACCTTATTACAGCGTAAGAATGCAGCCTGACAGAATAAGGGTTTTTAGAAACGCAGTAAGACAAAATGTAGACTACTCCGTTTTATTTTTTATAATTTTTTGGGGATTAAATGTTGCAGATGCCGCCGTAGATGCTAACCTTAAAACCTTCAATGTAAGCGATGATTTAAGTCTGCAACTTAAAGGTGGTTACAGCCCGCTTGCAAATACAAATGGTGTGAGTTTTGTATTAAATATCGGCAAAAGAAAATAGTTTTTTGCAACCCCACTTCTTCAATTTAATCAGCTCCAGACAACATTCCATATCTTAGCCGCATGAAAATAGTACTAATTGGTTATGGCAAAATGGGTAAGGCCATAGAAGAACTTGCCCTAAGTAAAGGACATGAAATTATCTTAAAAATAAATGATGAAAACCTTGCTGATTTCAACATTACTAATCTTGAGCGATGTGATGTGGCTATAGAATTTACAAACCCGGAAAGTGCGATTGGAAATATGAAAAGCTGCATAGATGCTGACGTACCCGTAGTTTGCGTTTCAACTGGATGGGTGGAAAAACAAGCAGAAATAATAAAATATTTTAAAGATAAAAACGGCACACTTTTA
>JANLVW010000377.1:0-4986 GCA_031364205.1 Ferruginibacter sp. | reverse complement strand
ATTTTGCAAAATCTTCTTCTTTTGGTATTGGTGGTTCATTACAGGGTGATTACAATGTTGATCCAACTTTGGCGTTAACGCTTAGTGCGGGGTACATTGATTTTCTGGGTAAAAGTCAAACATACACATATCCGGGAGTTGGTAATGTAACAGTTAAAAATCCTGATTTTGGATTAATACCTGTACTTGCGGGTATTAAGTACAGTTTTACTCCACAGGTATATGCATCAGCTCAATTGGGCGTAGCTTTTTCTACGAAGAAAAACGGGGGTTCTAATTTTACTTACGCTCCAGGCATTGGTTACAAATTCAGCGACAATTTTGACATTCTTGCAAAATATACAGGATACAGTATTAAAAATAGTGGTACAGGAACTAAAAATACTTCTTTGAATACTGCAGGTGTTAGACTCGCTTACACTTTCTAATTTTTTAGAACATTATTTAAAGTAAACCTCGCTTAAGCGAGGTTTACTTTTTTACAAATATATTTTGCAAAAAATATACTTACCATTACTTTTGCGCAAAATTAAAATACAAAACATGAAAAAATTAATACTTGCTTTTTTGATAACATTTATTGCATTTTCTGCAAATGCACAAAATGGTAAAAATATAAGATTGAGTTTGGGTGGAGAACTTGGTACCGCTACGGGGAACTTAAATGTATTTTATTCATTAGCTGTTGGTGCAACAGTCCAGGCAGATATTGCTATTGATAAAAATGCAACTTTTACCCTTAACGCTGGTATCATACAATTAACAGGAAAAAAAATAAATAATAATCAAAAATATCGCTCCGAAGCAACTATTCCATTATTGGTTGGAGTAAAATACTATTTTACCCCAATTGTTTATGGATCAGCTCAGTTAGGCACAACAGTGTTTACAAATGGGCCTTATGATGGGTCTCATTTTACATATGTACCCGGCATAGGTTTTAAACTAGATAAAAATATAGACCTTTTAATAAAATATACAGGCTTAAGCAATGCTGGTGGCATTTTTGGTGCTCGGATAGCTTACATTTTTTAATCGATAAATTTGATCTTTTAAGAAAGCTGTTTCATTTGAAGCAGCTTTTTTTATTACATTTAAATATGAATTATTCTTATTTGGCTTTGGGCGATAGTTACACAATTGGTGAACAGGTGTTGTTGTCAGAATCTTTTCCCTACCAAACAGTGCAACTGTTAAGGCAAAATAATTTATCATTTTTTGCGCCGGAAATAATTGCCAAAAATGAGTGGACAACAGATGAATTACAAAGTGAAATTGATAAAACTTCATTTTTAAAAAAATATGATTTTGTAAGTTTATTAATTGGAGTAAACAACCAGTATCGTGAAAAGAATCTTGATGAATACGAAATTCAATTTGAGCAATTACTTCAAAAAGCAATAAGTTTAAGCAGTAATAATTTAAAAAATGTTTTTGTGTTATCTATCCCCGATTGGGGCACTATGCCATTTGCAAAAGACAGGAATATAAAAAAAATTGCTGAAGAAATTGATGTTTATAATGACAGCTGTAAAGACATCACACAAAAACTTGGCTGTACATTTATAGATATAACCCAGTCGCAGAGAATAGATAGTAAAGACCCTAAAATGATAGCCGCAGATGGTTTGCACCCTACTGCATTAGAATATACTAAATGGGCTAAAAAGCTTACTACTGCTATTACTGAGGCTTGTCTTATTTAAGCCTTGCAGCTATTATTTTTGAAGACAACTTTTTTATTTATGAGAAAAAAATTGCAATCCGGTGATCTAGCTTTTAAGAAGCTTCAAAATTTTAATTTCTTTCAACATTTTAGTGATCAAATGCACCGTTTCATAACGGTCTGTAAAATATTTTTCGTCGTACCCATTTGTTTGCAGGATTATGGCTTATTTATTATTAAATTATCCATTAAATATTTCTTCATTTCTGTTTGATACTGTTGTGCAATATTTGCAGCTTCCTCAGCAAAACTTTCACCATCTCCGGCATAAATTACTGCACGACTTGCATTTACCAGTATGCCACACTCGATGTTCATACCATACTTACTTACATCTGCCAAGTTGCCTCCCTGAAAACCGACTCCCGGAACAAGCAAAAAATTATCAGGAATTATTTTTCTGATATTTTCCAATTCACTTGCCTGCGTTGCACCTGTAACAAACATTAAATTATCTGCAGTGCCCCATTTACTAACAGCATCTATTACCTTTTCGTAAAGAAATAAACCCGTTGCTTCATTATCATTTTCACTCCTAAATAAGCGCTGCAATTCAAAATCTTTTGCGCCTTTATTGCTCGTTAATCCAAGCACAATTGTCCATTTATTATCGTATTCTAAAAAAGGTCGAATGCTGTCTTCACCCATGTAAGGTGCAACGGTTATTGCATCAAATTTTAAGGTTTCAAAAAATGCTTTTGCGTATTGAGATGATGTATTGTCAATATCGCCACGCTTTGCATCGGCTATTTTAAAATGTGTTGATGGTATGTAGTTTACTGTTTCTGCCATGTCCTCCCAACCTTTGCTGCCATTGGCTTCATAAAAAGCAGTATTTATTTTATAGCTTACACAATAATCTTTTGTAGCATCTATAATAGCTTTATTAAAATCTACAACTGCATTTTTATTTTGTTGAAGATGTTTTGGAATTTTAGTAATATCAGTATCAAGACCTACACATAAATAAGATCGTTTTTCCTTTATATGATTTATTAAAATTTTACGGTGCATGTTTAAGGTTTAGTGTAAGCGTTTTTCTATTTCTTTTGCAATCATCATATCGTCTTTTTCATTTCTGTTAATAAGATGTTTGATGATATTTTCTTTCTCTTCTCTTGTTCTATTCTGACTAAGTTTAAATACGTTTTCAATTGTTTCAATTTCTATACAAAAACCCATAATTGCTTTTAATAGTGGTTTTACATATTCCTGAGGCATATTATTAAATGCAGCTTTTGTTTCGGTTCCCTCATATTTATTTGTAACCGATTTTACAGCTTCATACGTTCCTTTTTCATCAGTAAAAATTATCTTTCCTCTTGCATGTACAGTCATGTAATTCCATGTAGATGCGGTGTTGGGGTTGTTGTACCACGCAGCACTTACATAACAATGAGGGCCGGTAAAAAGTACAAGAACATTATTATTTTTTTCAAATGCAAGATGATGATCTGTCTTTCTCATTAAATGTCCCTTTAAAAAAACGCTTCCATCTTTTTCCTCAATCTCTAATGGGAGCTGTGTTGCAACGGGATAATTTTCTCCAATACCTGTTACCATCGCAAATGAATACTCTTTCATAAATGCGATAATAAGCTCTCTGTCAGGCTCGGTAAAATAGGAAATATTATACATTTATTTTTCTTGAAATAATTCCTGCAAAACATTTGCAAAGTAAAAAATATCTTCAAATGTATTGTATAGCGGTACTGCAGCCACACGTATTACATTCGGTTCTCTCCAGTCCGCAAAAATCCCTTTTTTAATCAGTGCATCAAAAACAGTTTTGGCATTTTCATTTACAGATATTGAAACCTGGCAACCTCTTTCATCAGCATTTGTTGGGGTTAAAATATCAAACTTTTTTGGGTTGTTTATCTGTTCTAAAACATAAAATAAATAAGCGCTCAGTTTTTTACTTTTTGTAAGTAATTTTTTAAAACCTACTTCTTTAAATATTTCTAATGATGTTCTGTGCGCTGCTAATAACATCATTGGAGCAGTGCTCATTTGCCAGGCTTCTGCAGATGGACTTGGAGTAAATGTCGGTTCCATTTTGAACCTGTTTTTTTCATCATTGCCCCACCAGCCTACCAGGCGTTTTAATTCTTTATTATTAAAATGTTTTGCGTTAATGAATGCACCCGCTATTGCTCCTGGGCCGCTGTTTAAATATTTATAATTACACCAGCAGGCAAAATCTACATTCCAGTAATGTAATTTTAATTCAATATTTCCAGCAGCATGTGCAAGGTCAAAACCTGCATAAGCATTGGCTTTGTGTGCAGCTTCTGTAATAGCAGCTATATCAAAAACCTGTCCCGTGTAATAATTTACACCGCTAAAAAGTACAAGTGCCACACTGTCTTTATTTTTTTCAATAGCCATCAAAATATCTTCCGTGGTTATTAATTCTGTTCCGGGTTTTGGCTGAACTTCAACAATTGCATCTTTTACATCGTAACCATGCATTTTAACCTGAGACTGAAAAGCATATTGATCTGATGGGAATGCTTTAGCCTCACAAATAATTTTATATTTTGTGGCTGTAGGGTTGTAAAAAGAAATCATCAACAAATGCAGGTTTACTGTAAGATGGTTCATCGTTACAATTTCCTCCGGCTTTGCTCCAATAATTTCGCTGAGTATCGGTGATAATGTTTTGTGGTATTCCATCCATGGATCTTCACCCATAAAAAAACCTTCAACTCCAAAATTTGCCCAGTTTTCCATTACAGTCAAAACTTCATCCTGTGTTTTCTTTGGTTGAAGACCCAATGAATTTCCTAAAAAATAAACGGCTTCTCTATCTCCAATATATGGTATGTAAAATTTATCCCGGCAATATTTTAGTTCATCATTTTCATCCAGGCTTTGGGCATGAGCAAGGGTAAATTTTTCGGTCATCTGCATTTATTTTTTTTCTTTAGGGAGAGTGTTCCGGCAAAGATAAAATACATAAGCATAAAAAATTATCCTTTCGTAAAAACAATTAGCAGTTAAAATATTTAGGAGCGGAATAAAAAGTAAGGTTAAAATTTACTTAATAGATTTAAAAAGATCAGGATAGTCACTGATAATTCCATCAATACCCATTTTTTTAAGTTTTATAATTTCCTTTTTATCATTAACCGTCCGGGGAATTATTTCAATATTTCTTTTATGACATTCTGTAATTAAGTTCGGATTTACAAGCACCTGCTCGGGGCTGTATATTGTTGGGTTAAAACCCAGATCTTTTAACTGTTTTCTAAAAC
>JANLVW010000369.1:0-4019 GCA_031364205.1 Ferruginibacter sp. | reverse complement strand
GTTTTGCAAAGTGAAAATGGTTTGTTAGGCATGGGACCTTTCCCTTTAGAAGGTGAGGAAAATGCAGATCTAATTAATGCAGGTAAACAAACAATAACTACATTGCCCGGGTCTTCAATCTTTGATAGTGCCATGAGCTTTGGAATGATACGTTCGGGCAAAATAAATTTAACCGTACTTGGAGCTATGGAAGTAAGTGAGAACGGAGATATTGCCAACTGGAAAATTCCGGGTAAAATGGTAAAAGGAATGGGGGGTGCAATGGATTTGGTAGCTAGTGCAAAAAATATTATTGTTGCTATGATGCATACAAGTCCTTCAGGTGAAAGTAAACTTCTAAAATCATGTTCTCTACCTTTAACGGGTAGAAATTGCGTTAAAAAAATTGTAACTGATTTAGCCGTTATTGAAATAACAGCCCATGGCTTTAAATTAGTGGAAAGAGCTGCGGGTGTTACCATACAAGAAATTCAAGAAAAGACAAAAGCAGATTTAATTGTAGAAGGAGAAATTCCGGAAATAAGTTTATAAATATTCATCACAACCTTTTTCAGAAAAACATCCTTCGCCAAATATTTTTAGTTTAATATTTTTGAGTTTTACACAAAAAGATTAAAATTATTTAATAATATCCCTACAGATTTTTAAACTTAAAAGAATATCTTTTCATCCTTCGCTTTTTGATAAAAAAATTTTTAAAAAACACAAATGTAGTGCTTCAAAAAATTGCCACTTTAAAGACAACTCTTATATTTGCGCCCTCACTAAAAAACATGATATGTCAGTATCCCAAATGCCTGAAACAGTCAATGATATTTTGGCAACAATAGGTTTGAATACAATTCAATCTATTCATTATCAGCAAACGCCCGAAGAACTTACAGAAGCTACTGTAAATTTGGGTCAGGGAAAGTTGAATGACACAGGAGCTTTGCTGATTAATACAGGTGAATTTACAGGAAGAAGCCCCAAAGATAAATTTTGCGTAAAGGATGATATAACTTCAGAAGCAGTGCATTGGAATGATTATAATATTGCCATTACGCCCGAAGTATTTGACAAAATGCACGCAAAACTGACTGCTTTTTTGTCTAAAAAAGAACTTTGGGTTAGAGATGCCTATGTTTGTGCAGATCCAAAATACCGTTTAAATATTCGGGTGGTAAATGAAAATCCATGGAGTAATTTATTTGCTTACAACATGTTTCTGCGGCCTCATGAAAATGAGTTAGAAGATTTTTTACCCGAGTGGACAATTCTACATGCACCTAGTTTTATGGCTGACCCTTCAACAGATGGAACAAGGCAGCATAACTTTGCTATGACCAACTTTACAAAGAAGACAATTTTAATTGGTGGTACAGGATATACGGGGGAAATAAAAAAAGGAATATTTACTATCCTTAACTTTATTTTACCTCATCAAAAAAATGTTTTAAGCATGCATTGCTCTGCAAATGTAGGTGCAGAAGGGGATACAGCTGTTTTCTTTGGTTTGAGTGGTACTGGTAAAACAACACTCAGCGCAGATCCCAACAGAAAATTAATTGGAGATGATGAACATGGCTGGACAAATGAATCCGTCTTTAATTTTGAAGGTGGCTGTTACGCAAAACTCATAAATCTCAATGCTGAAAATGAGCCCGAAATTTATAATGCTATTCGGCCCGGTGCGCTTGTTGAGAACGTTGGTTTTATTGCAGGAACAAACAAAATTGATTTTGCAAATAAAGATATTACTGAAAATACAAGAATTAGTTATCCTCTTAATTTTATAAGTAATGCACTTGAGCCATCCGTAGGCAAAATACCTAAAAATATTTTCTTTCTTACTGCAGATTCCTATGGTATTTTTCCACCCATAAGTAAGTTAACTGCAGGTCAGGCTATGTACCAGTTTATCAGCGGTTATACTGCAAAAGTTGCGGGTACAGAGGCAGGTGTAAAAGAACCATCAGCTACATTTAGTGCTTGTTTCGGTGCACCATTTTTGCCGTTGCATCCAGGCAAATATGCAGCAATGCTTGGCAAAAAAATGACCGACGCTAAAGTAAATGTTTTTATGATTAATACAGGCTGGAGTGGCGGTCCTTATGGCATCGGCAGTCGCATGAAACTTGCTTATACAAGAGCTATGATAACAGCGGCTTTAGAAGGTAAACTAAATAATGTAGCCTATGAAGAGCACCCTGTTTTTGGAATGATGATGCCAAAAGAATGTCCTAATGTGCCAAGTGAAATTTTAAACCCTCGCAACACCTGGGCAGATAAAAATAGTTACGACGAAAAAGCTGTTGCCTTGGCAAAACAGTTTGTAAAAAACTTTGAAAAATATAAAAGTGGTGCAAGTGAAGAAATTTTAGCAGCTGCACCAAAAATTAGCTGACTATTTTTAACTGATTAATTTTAAAACCTCGGTATCTTTTTGTTGAGGTTTTTTTGGCGTTTTATCTTATAGCTTTTTTAAACATTTATACGGGCTATTCGCTTCAATCTTTTATGTTGCTAAAGGGAAGCATCATAAAAGGATTTCCACTTCTATCCCGCCGCTCTTCAGCAGTATATCATTTTTCAATCTTTAGTAGCGTAGATTTTTTGATAAGCCTTTGCCACTTTTAATACTTCTAAAATTTGATAGCTTAAAAAAATTATATTGCAGTATAAAAAATACATCAATGAAATACCTTCCTCTTAACCCAGATATATTTATACAAAACAGAAAGCGTTTTGTAAACAGGCTTTCTAAAAACTCCATAGCCATTTTTAATAGTAATGATGAGCTGCCTCTTAATGGAGATTCAATGCATAAGTTTAAGCAGAACTCTGATCTGTATTGGCTTACAGGCATAGAACAGGAAGATACAATGATGGTTTTCTTTCCGGATAATCCTGATGCTAAGTACCGTGAAATTTTGGTTATTGTACGGCCCAATGAAATGAAAGAAAAATGGGATGGTCACCGTTTAAGAATTACCGAGGCTCAAAATATCTCAGGTATTCATACTGTTGTCTATTTAGATTCGCTTGATACAATGTTGCAACCATGGATACATCTTGCAGAAAATATTTTTCTTAATTCAAATGAAAACGATCGCAAGGGCAGTAACATTGCAGTAAGAGATTACCGGTATGCGCAGGAAATGCGTGCACGTTATCCTCTTCACAATTATAAAAGAAGTGCATCAATTATGAAAGAATTGCGTGCTATAAAATCTGCAGAAGAAGTAGAGGTAATGCAAAAAGCAATTGATATTACTGATATTACTTTTAGAAAACTGCTGCAGGTTATACAGCCTGGTGTAATGGAGTATGAAATACATGCAGAAATTATACATTCTTTTTTAATGCAGCGTGCTACTGGTGAAGCTTACGGAAGCATTATTGCAAGTGGC
Source organism: Ferruginibacter sp. (assembly GCA_031364205.1). Taxonomy (GTDB): domain Bacteria; phylum Bacteroidota; class Bacteroidia; order Chitinophagales; family Chitinophagaceae; genus Ferruginibacter. Next base: position 627 of record JANLVW010000369.1, on the reverse strand, counting down.
AACAATGCCCGTGTTTTACATTATGTAGAAAATTGCAGAGAGTGCAAAGATGGCGATTTGATATTAATGGATTTTGGTGCTGAGTATGGAAATTATGCCGCCGATCTTTCCCGAACTGTACCTGTAAATGGTAAGTTTACCAAACGGCAAAAAACTGTTTACAATGCCTGTCTTCACCTTCATAAATACGCTGCAGGTATTTTAAAGCCCGGTATTAGTATAGTTGATTATACAGAAAAAATTGGTGATGAAGCAACAGACGTATTTCAAAAAATTGGAATTCTGAACAAAGCAGATGTTAAAAATGAAAATCCGAATGACCGTGCTTATAGAAAATATTTGTACCATGGTATTTCTCATCACCTAGGCATTGATGTGCATGACCTTGGAACAAGAACGGAACCTATAAAAGCAGGAATGGTTTTCACTATTGAACCCGGTATTTACATAGAAGAGGAACAAATGGGCATTCGCATAGAAAATAATTTTTGGATAACTAAAAACGGCAATAAAGATTTAATGAAAAACATACCGATTGAAGTGGAAGAGATAGAAGCTTTGATGAGGAGGAAGAATTGAGACGATCGACGATAGACGACGGACCATAGATTTTCGTGTAAGAGCACC
>JANLVW010000325.1:0-1376 GCA_031364205.1 Ferruginibacter sp. | reverse complement strand
TGGATGTTATTGCAGCAACAATTATGTTACAGACATACATGGAACACAACCAATAGAATTTTTATAATTTTGTATTAATAAAAAATAAGAAATAACATAAAATGATTCTTCCCATTGTTGCATACGGCTCACCTGTTTTACGTAAAATTGCTGCAGATATTACCCCTGAATACGAAGGGCTTGAAAAATTGCTTGCAGATATGTGGGAAACCATGTATAACAGTAATGGCGTGGGTTTGGCAGCACCACAAATTAATAAGAGTGTACGAATTTTTACAATAGACAGCGAACAGATTTTTGAAAATGACGAGGATGGTGATACAGATGTTTACCCGGACAAGCCGGGATTTAAAGGCACATTTATTAATGCACATATTGTTGAACTTGATGGTGAGCCATGGAAATACAATGAAGGATGCCTAAGCATTCCAAAAGTAAGAGAAGACATTATGCGTCACGAAACTGTTACTCTTTCTTACGTTGATGAAAATTTTGGCGCACAACTAAGAACATTCCGAGGAATTACAGCAAGAGTAATTCTGCATGAATATGATCACCTGGAAGGAAAGCTTTTTATTGACCACATTAAGCCTTTAAAAAGAACGCTTTTAAAGAGAAAACTTGATGACATCAGTAAGGGTAAAATAAAAGTTGATTATAGAATGGTATTTCCCAAATAATAAAATGTTATGTAGTTAATTTGTTATTTATAATCCATATCTTTATTTTATATACTATATTTTAGTTTATATTTCTATCTATCCTCTAAAAGACTGCTTCCCAATAATCTTACGTACCGCTTGAAATACTTTTTCATTTTAAAGAATTCAAACCCTTTTTAAAGATGCAAAATAAATTTACTTTAGGTTTTTAGATTGCCATAAAACATTGGACACATCCATAAAATGCTGGTGTTTACAGTACCACTTTTTTAAGTACACATAATACCTTACGGTTTTGTTTTTTAAAAATGAAACGCCAGAAAACGGGCAGGCACTACCTAAGTGCCTGTCTTTATTTTAAAAATAAAATAGAATTTGATAAAATAACAGATGCAAAGTAAAAAAAATGAAACGTTTTAAATAATAACTTGCGTTATGAAATTTATTAGAGCATTTTTTTTAATGATATTAATTGTATCATTCGCAAATGCTCAAACAACCGGAGATTCAACCATAGATGTCGGAAATAAAATAATTACCTTAAGCAATTTTGTAATTAATAATAAACTCAACGTACCTGCATTTATTGAAAAAGTAAAAAAAGATTCCAGCTTTTACAAAGCCTTTAAAAACCTGCGTATAATTAATTTTACTGCTATTAACGACATTAGAATGAACAATAAAAATGGTGCTCTTGATGCATCATTACACAGT
>JANLVW010000299.1:0-9383 GCA_031364205.1 Ferruginibacter sp. | reverse complement strand
CACTGCTGTAATCAAGCATAGAAAATCCAAAATAATAACATTCAGTTAGTAATGCAACTAAAGGAGCAATCCAACCAATTACAGGTATAAAAGAAAGTATAAGAATGGTTAAGACATACACAGTTTGCCAAAGTAAATTTCTCAGCGCTATTTTACTGCCACGGTACATATCTTTTAAGAGTTGAGGAAAGCTAAAAGGAAAATCTCTGCCTTCCAAAATGCTTTCAGTTCTTTCACTTAAATATGCAAAAACCGGAGAGCCAATAATTAAGAAAATAAATTTGAACAGTGAAAAATAATAAAAAAATAAAACAGATATAATTATTCCCTGCCCCACAATCACCAATAGATTAAGCCAGCTGTCCTGCATAGATTCAAGCCAGGCTCTAATGCCGCTTTTAAGTAAAATAAACTCAATGGCATTTACACTGCTTATGCCAAAAAGATAAAGTCCTGCAATAAAAAGAATACAATAAATAATGCCCGGTATCATAATCCATTTCCATAAACCATGTTTTTTAATAAATTGGTGTGCGGCAAAATAGGATTGTATTGAAATGATGATTTCTCTGAGCATTGCTAATTGTCCTGAATGTTTAAATTCGCTTAAAGTTACAGATCTCAAATGGAAAAACTTTCTCTTGCATTTTATCAAAGAAATGAGGTTATAGAAATTGCAAAAGATCTGCTTGGTAAAATTGTTGTAACGAATATAGATGGAAAAATTACAAGCGGACGTATTGTAGAAACAGAAGCTTATGTAGCTAATGTTGACAAAGCCTCACATGCTTATAATGGAAAACGCACTTTAAGAAATGAAGCCATGTATGCTGCTGCAGGTGCGGTTTATGTTTACATATGTTATGGCATGCATAACATGCTTAATATAGTTACAAATGATTTAAATGTGCCCGATGCAATTTTAATAAGAGCTTTAGAACCTATAAGAGGAATTGAAATTATGCTTGAAAGAACTGGCAAAAAAATGTTTGATAATACCCTTACTAAAGGACCAGGCAACGTTGCAAAAGCAATGGGAATATCTAAAAATATTTCAGGTTTAAAGATGGGCGAGAAAATAATCAATATTTATAAAGATGATTTTTCATTTTTACAAGATGAAATTGGAACAAGTAAAAGAATAGGAATTGATGGTGCAGGAACAGATGCAGAATTGCCGTACAGGTTTTTTGTAAGAGGAAATAAATTTGTTAGTGGAAGGCCTGTGAAATAAGGATGTGAGACGTGAGATGTGAATGGTTAAGGGTTGATGGTTGCAAGTTGTGGTTTTAGACTTGGTGGCGAAATGTTACATGGTAAACAAAAAAAAATCACCGCAAAAAGTAATGATTTTTTAAAAACTATATTTCAATAAATTTAAAACCTCGGACAAGGAATACCTTTTGATTCCGATTTTCTTTTTATATAAATCAAAGAAAATTCTGAGCCGCCTCTGCTTGCGGTTGCTGTTTTAAGACTGCTGATGTTAACATCATAACTGGCACCAATTCTTAAACCACCAACTTCTAAACCAACATAAGGAATTAAAGCATCATTTATTCTTAACCACGAGCCAATAAAAATACTGGATGGATTAGATTCATCTTTGTTTAAATTGTATGCCAGAGCACCTCCCAATGTTGTTTCACTAGCCTTGCTTTGACTTTGATAAATAAACGAGGCATTTAAAGTTAGTGCATCAGCAACCGGAACTGAACCGCCGCCATGCAACGTTATTCTATTTGCCAAAAGATAGTTCTGTTCTTTAAAACCCACTTTTGGTCTGTTTACATGATAAACAGAAACACCAGCATAATAGTTATTAATGCCATTGCTTGAACCTGAAAATAAAATACCTGCATTTACATCAAAATAATTATGATTATTACCATTCGTTAAAAAATCTGTTCGGGCACCTGTAAAACCATTTTGCCTTAGCATATCTTCAAAGGTAAGTTTGCCTTCATCTAAAGTTAAACTGCTGTATGTTCCTTGAAAACCTGCACCAATTGTATTATAACCATCTTCATCTAATGCTTTGTGATAAGATAAAGAAAGGGATCCATAATTTAATTTTAATTGATCATTTGCACTTGCATCAGATAATCCTGAAATTCCGATACCGAAAACATCACCAGCCGGCAATTTATCTTTCATGATACTAAAATCAAAAGATCCACTTGTTGTAACATAAGCTTTAGGTATTGATGGCCATTGGTCCCGATGGTTTACAGCTAATCTCCATTGCCCATCAAATTTTCCTGTAAATGCTGGATTTAAAGTTAATGGTGAGGCAAAAAATTGTGAAAAATGAGGATCCTGAGCGCATGTACAAACTGAAATAAATGCGGCAAAAAATAATAAAGAAATTTTTCTCATTAGCTAAACTGTTCTATTTCTTAAAGATAACAAATTCATCTAAAATGCTGCCTGTAATTTGAAAAACCTACAAACAATTATGTAATGATGAAAAAAGGGAAATTTATTGTTGCATTTTTGATCCATAAGCAAGATCACCTGCATCACCCAGCCCTGGTAAAATATACCCTTTTGCTGATAAATTATCATCTATTGCCCCACACCAAATTGTGGCTGCAGGTTCAGCTTTTAAGAGGGTTTCTATACCTTTTGTAGCGGCAATAGCACAAACCACATGCAATTCTTTAATATTGCCTGCATCCCTTATATATTGAATAGCTTTTACCAGAGATGCTCCGGTAGCGAGCATAGGGTCGCTTACAATAACAACTCGGCCATCTATTGGCGGGCAGCTCATATATTCCAATGCAATTTCAAAAGTACCATCAGCATTGTGCTTCCTGTAGGCACTTAAAAAAGCATTGTCTGCTTTATCAAAATAACTTAGCAGACCATTATGCATGGCTAATCCTGCTCTTAAAATGGTAGCTAAAACAGGCTGGTCTTTTAAAACTTTACATTTTGCTTTGCCCATTGGTGTAGTAATATCAACATCTTCTGTTTCCATATTCTTACTTATCTCATAGCCAATTACCTCTGCAATACGTTCTAAATTTCTTCTAAAGCGCATGCGGTCTTTTTGCACATCAATACATCTGAGCTCGCTTACCCAGTTACTTATTAAGGAATGCTCATTGCTAAAATTGTGTACCATTAAGCCCGCAATTTATCTTTAATGAAAAATTAGTTAAAAAAATTCTTAACAAAATCAAAACTAAAATAAAATCAGTTGCTAAAGTTATATTTGACTATAGTTACACCAACAATTTTATTTAAATGAAAAATATTTTCTCTTTTCTTATTCCGGTTTTTCTATTAATTTCCTGTGAAAATAAAAATGATTATGATTTGAGTACTGATACGAATTACATTAAAGGTAAAATCAATTTAGAAAAAGCTGAAAAGGAAAATCCTCCTGCTTTTCTTTCTGTAAACGGTGTGAGGAAAAAGAATATACTTGGACAATCGATTATAAAAGGTCAAATTATTAACAGGGCAAAAATTGTTGCTTATAAAGATGTGGATGTAAAGGTTTTTTTCTATAGCAAAACAGGTACACTTTTAGAGGAGGATCATGAAGTTCTTTATGAAACAATCGCACCGGGTGGCAAGAAAAAATTTAAGTCTAAATATTTTACCCCAAAAGATACCGACAGCGTAGCATTTAAAATTATCGGTGCTAAATTTTAAATGCTTGTTATTAATCAATAAAGCTAAACGCGTTTCCATCAAACAAACCTTTATCACTTAGTTTTAAATGAGGTATTACCAGTAATGCCATAAAGGATAATGTCATAAAAGGTGCGCCCATGCTGCTTCCCAGGGTTTTAGTTGCAAAATTATTTATTGCTGTATAGTCAGTTGCTATTTTAAAACCATCACCGGTACTCATTAACCCTGCAACATGTAGTGGCAAAATCATTTTTACATTTTTGGATACAGCACTAATTCCTCCTTTTTCTTTTATGATAAGATTTACGGCTTCACAAATACTTTCATCATCTACACCTACTGCTACAATATTGTGGCTGTCATGTGCTACGGTTGAGGCAATAGCTCCATTTGTTAAGCCAATATTTTTTATAAATGAAATAGCTACAGGGGCTTCATAATATCTATTTACAACTACAACTTTTAAAATATCATTTACAACATCAGATTCTATAAACCCATTTTTAATAAGCGCATTTTTAATAAGTTTATTGGTAATCAACTGTCCCTCTAATGCTTCTATTACATTAATTTCTCTTTGCCCTTCTTTTGCAGGAAGTTGAAAGTGTGATGGTTTTTTTACTTGGCAGTTAAAATTATTTATAACATCACAACTTACAGATTCTATAAAAGTTTTACCATCTTCAGCTACCAAACAACCATCAATAAAAGTTTTTAAAACAACAAAATCAATAAGATCCTTTACAACTATAAAATCTGCGGCGTCATCAGTTTTTAATAAACCGCTTTTCATTTTATAATGCTGTACAGGGTTTACACACGCTGCTTTTAATACTTTAAAAATATTTATACCGTGCGCCACAGCACGAGCACACAGGCTATTGATATGTCCTGCAGCTAAACTGTCAGGGTGTTTATCATCGCTGCAAAACATCATGTTATCTGAGTGATCATGCAATAAATCCACCAATGCATCAAAATTTTTGGCGGCACTGCCTTCCCGTATTAAAATTTTCATTCCGTAAGAAAGTTTTTCCAAAGCTTCTTCGGCTGTAAAACATTCATGGTCTGTGGCCCCCCCACCTCCCAAAGGGGGGATTCCGTTTATGTAAGGAATGTACGATATCGCATCTATATAATTTTTTGCAGCTTGCCCTCTTAAACCCGGCGCATGGCCATCTACAGGTTTATTCATTTTTTTTGCAGCAGCTATTTTTTGCATTACATTTTTATCTTTGCTCAGCACACCTGGAAAATTCATCATTTCACTCAGGTAAAAAATTTCCTGCATTGCAAGCAACTCTTCCACATCTTTTACATTTAATTCTGCACCTGCTGTTTCAAAAATTGTAGCAGGTACACAACTTGGCGCACCAAAGTGAAATTTAAACGGTACTTTTTTGCCATTATCAATCATAAATTTTACGCCTTTCATACCGCATACATTTGCAATTTCATGAGGGTCGCTGACGGTACCTGTAGTGCCATGCAAAACTGCAAGCCGGGCAAACTCAGATGGAATTAACATGCTACTTTCTATGTGTACATGGCTGTCAATAAAACCCGGTAAAATATATGGTTCCCCTTCATGCCGGATAGAACTTATTTTGGCAATACTTTTAATTTTACCATTTGTAACCTTCACTTCCCCAAAAAAGATGCTCTCATTAATCATATCAACAATATTTCCCTTTAGGTTACATGAATTATTCATCGTTTAAATGGCTGTTTATCCGCTTGTGTAATAATTAAAATTTAAGACTCCGTTTTTAATTGCAAATGTATTTATACATTATATTTGTAATCAGTAATTGTTTAAATCAATGATATTTAAAAAAACAAAGCAGCCTAAACCCTAAAATAATAAATATGAAAAAGATTAAAAATTTATTGGTTGCAACATTTGCATTAACCACAATAAATTTAGCTGCACAAACTGCAGATCAAATAATTGCTAAAAATGTTGAAGCAATGGGTGGTGTTTCAAAAATTGCTTCGCTCAAAACTGTAAAAAAGAGTGGTAGTTTAAGTATGCAGGGCATGGATATACCAATGGTATTTACCGTTTCTCAACTGAAAGGATTTAGAGTAGATGTTGAAGTAATGGGAACTTCTAATTACCAAATTGTAACTCCTGAAAAAGCTTTTATGTTTTTTCCTATACAACAAATGACAGAACCAAAAGAAATGGATGCTGAAACTGTAAAAGGAATGCAACCTGCTTTGGATATACAGGGAGCCTTGGTTAACTACAAAGAAAAAGGTTCATCAGTAGAATTTGCAGGCAATGAAAAAGTCGATGGTACCGATACGTATAAATTAAAGTTGACAGGCAAATCCGGTAAAACTGCCTTCTATTTTATTGATGTAAAAAGTAACAGGCTTACGAAGACAACTGCAAAAGCTGCCGGTCCGGATGGTGTTGAAATGAATGTGGAAACAACTTACAGCAATTACAAACAAAATGCTGATGGATATTGGTTCGCTTATGGTACTTCAACTCCTCAAGGCCCTGTAGTATTTGATAAAATTGAAAGTAATGTTGCAGTTGATGAAAATATCTTTAAGAATTAGTTTTTATACATCCTAATACAAAAGCCCCTGAAACATTCAGGGGCTTTTGTATTAGCACATTTACGAATTAGCTAATCAATTTGTTGTTCAAGTATATCCGGTCTTCTTAAAGTTGTTCTTTCTACAGCCTGGTTGTGGCGCCAATCTTCAATCAATTTATGGTTACCGCTTTTTAAAATCTCCGGTATTTTCCAGCATCTAAAAATTTCAGGTCTGGTATAAACGGGCGGTGCCAGTAAATTATCCTGAAATGAATCTGTAAGTGCAGAGCTTTCATCATTTAAAACACCGGGTAACAATCTTCCAATTGCATCTGTAAGTACTGCTGCTGCAAGTTCTCCGCCACTTAATACATAATCGCCAATAGATATTTCTTTCGTTACAAAATGATCTCTAAACCGTTGATCTATTCCTTTGTAATGCCCGCAAATCAGTAATAAATTATTTTTTAGCGAAAGTGAATTAGCCATTTTTTGATTGAATGTTTCTCCATCAGGTGTCAGGTAAATAACCTCATCGTATTGTTTTTCTTTCTGCAGACTTTCCACAGCATTTACCAGAGGCTCTATCATCATCACCATACCTGCACCCCCGCCAAATTGGTAATCATCTACCTGCGCTCTTGCATAGGTTGTGTAGTCTCTTAAATTAATAACATTCACTACAAGCAAACCCTTATCTGCCGCACGTTTCATTATAGAATGTGCAAACGGCGATGTCAGCAAATCAGGCACTACACTTATAATATCTATTGTCATTATCCAATTTCTAAAAATGAAATCTTACTTAACATAACGCATTGTTTACGTTTTCTCTGGTCTTTAATCTTTTGTCTCAAATCTTACATCTCATATCTTCCTCAATCTCCCATAAACCCATCCAAATCCCTTTTCTCTTTTTTTGTTGGTCTGCCTACTTTACTTAATCTTTTACCCGTATGAAAAGCTGCGCCCTGATACTGAAGTTTATCTTCCACTTCTTCAGGAGAAATATCAATATAAAAATTTATTGCTTCGCTGAATTGTACTCGATTGTGTAAAAGTGCTGTAACTTTTATCAACCATTTTTTAGCTTCCGTTTTTACCTCGTATTCCTCATCAATATGCACCTGCTTCGATGCTTTCACAGCCGCACCATTATACTTTACTTTTCCTTTTTCGCATGCTTCTGCAGCAATGCTTCTTGTTTTAAATAAACGGATGCTCCACAAATATTTATCAATCCTTAATTTTTCTTTTTCCATTGTCTTCTTTTGTAAGCTTTCATTAGTTCAAATTGTGTTACAAAATTATATCAATTTGGTACACAGTTATCAAAGCTTTGAATTGAATTTGTTATTGCTTATTTTTATGTTTAAAATTTAATTAAGATGATAAAAAGAAAATTAATAATTTTTATGTTACTGTTCTTTTGTGCAAATGTAATTGTTGCGCAGGATCAGGGAATTAACTGGATGGCCGACGGAACAGGTTATTATGATTTTAAGAATGGTGGTATTGTAAGGGTTGATGCTAAAACTGAAGCACAAACTATACTTGTAAATAAAGAATCTTTGATACCTTCAGGAAGCTTGGTATCTCTTAAAGTGCAGTCATTTAATTACAGTAATGATAAAGCAAAAATATTGCTTTTTGCTAACACTGTTAAAGTCTGGCGCTACAATACACGTGGTGATTATTGGGTTATGAATACAGCAACAAACAAATTAATGCAACTGGGCAAAGGGCTTGCATTGCAATCTTTAATGTTTGCAAAATTTTCTCCTGACAGTAAATATGTTGCTTATGTAAGCGAAAGCAATATTTATTCAGAAGATATTGTAACAGGGCAAATTAAAAAACTTACGCAGGATGGTTCAAGAAAATTAATTAACGGTACGTTTGATTGGGTATATGAAGAAGAATTTGGTTGTAGGGATGGATTTAGGTGGAGCCCGGATAGCAAGCAAATTGCCTATTGGCAAATTGATGCCAGAAAAATTAGAGATTATTATATGATTAACACTACTGATTCTGTTTATTCCCGAATAATACCTATTGAGTATCCAAAGGTTGGCGAGAGCCCTTCACCTGCATATATAAGTGTAGTAAACCTTGCCGGTGGGCAGATACGGAGAATGAATATAGAGGGAGATCCCCGACAACACTATATTCCACGAATGGAGTGGAGTGAATCAAATCAATTAATTGTGCAGCAGCTGGATCGTAAACAACAGGAAAGTAAATTGATTTATTGTAAGGTGTCTGATGGATCGTCTGCAACTTTTTGGGCGGAAAATGATGATGCCTGGGTTGATTTAAATACAGATAACCCCGTTGGCTGGAACTGGATTAACGGAGGTAAAGAATTTTTATGGATAAGTGAAAAAGACGGTTGGAGACATATCTATAAAATAAGCAGAGATGGGAAAACAGTTACTTTATTAACCAAAGGAAATTACGACATCGGCACATTAAAAGCAATAGATGAAGTTAATAATTACGTTTACTTTACCGCTTCCCCCACAAATGCTACACAACTGTATTTGTACAGAGTAAGAATTAGTCTGGGTAAAGATGAGCCTGAACTTGTTAGCAACAATAAATTAAAGGGAACCCACGCTTACGATATTGGCCCTAATGCAAAATATGCCTTACACAGCTTTAGTAATTACAATACTTTTCCGGTAGATGAATGGATAACACTGCCTGATAACAGACCTTTATCTGTTGCAAAAAGTATTGCGAACAATATCAAACTTGATGCGAAAAGGAATATTGAATATATACAAATAACCACTGCTGATAATGTCGTTTTGGATGCCTGGATTAACAAGCCTTCAAATTTTGACGCATCCAAAAAATACCCGGTAGTTTTTTACGTTTATGGGGAACCAGCCGCTGCTACAGTAGGAGACCAATATGGCAGGCATGTCAACTTTTTATACACAGGCGATATGAGTGCTGATGGTTACGTTCAGGTAGCAGTAGATAACAGAGGAACACCTTCTTTAAAAGGTGCAAAGTGGCGAAAATCTATTTATAGAAAAATTGGTACGCTCAATATTGCTGACATGGCTGCAGGTGCAAAAAAAATACTGGAGCGACCTTATATGGATAAAAACAGAGTAGCCGTTTGGGGCTGGAGTGGGGGGGGGTCTTCAACATTAAATTTAATGT
>JANLVW010000745.1:0-6135 GCA_031364205.1 Ferruginibacter sp. | reverse complement strand
CCCTTTACACCGTTATAAGTTTTCATTAGCTACGGGCAAAAACGTTACTGGCGAAGGATATTACCTTAAAACTTACCCTATAGAAAAAAGAGAAAATGGTGTATTCATTGGTATAGAAGAAAGTGGATTATTTAACTGGATAAAATAATTGCAATTATATTTTTTTTTGAAACAAAAATCTCTATTTTTGCATCCCGCTATGAAAATAGTATGGGAGATTCCTACTTAGCTCAGTTGGTTAGAGCATCTGACTGTTAATCAGAGGGTCGCTGGTTCAAGTCCAGCAGTGGGAGCGTTAAAAGACGAAATCATATTTTTTGTGCTTTGTCTTTTTTTTAGTGTACCGAACCTTCTTTGTTACATGTGAATAATTCTGTGCTTAGAATGAGATCAATAGTTGCAATTGGTTTATTCTTAAATACCAATTTTCTCGGCAATATCGACATAATTATCTAATTCCGGAAATGGTTTCCTTAAAGTGAAACATTCTCCAGACCCAGTAGTATTTAGATGATAAAATAGTGTTTAATTTTACCTTTTAAAATAAAGGCATCATCTTAAGAATCATAATTTTTTATTGACCTCAATACTTAAATACTAAAGCCTACATTACAGTTTTATCTGCCTTAAACTCACTCTTTAATTTTTTTAATATTATTGCTTTTGCCTATGCCTATGCACATCTTAAGAACTAGTAAATATTTACAGGTGTTTATTATAATTATATCAGCACTGACGAGCTGCAGCGGACAGCAGACAAACACCAACAAAATTGCCGAAAGGGACACAACCATTACCCCTGCCACAGCTTACTCAAAACTTTTTTTGGACAGCCTGAAACTCGAAGCATTTATCAAACAAGAATCAGCAACAGGAAATGCAGCAAGCACAATCCGGGATTTTTACAGAAACCGTAATTACCAGTTTGCATGGTTTACAGAAACCGGCATTGCGGAGCATACTAAATCCTTTTGGAGCCTTCATAATAATTATATCAATGATTTCGGCGATACAGCGCTAAAAAATAAACATTTGCATAAGGAAATTAGTGCGTTTATGCAAAGTGATTCAACTGTTGCTTTTACGCCGGTATTACTTCTGCAAAAGGAATTACAGCTTACAAAGCATTTTTTTGAGTATTCAAAGAATGCTTATTCAGGCAAAATGGACCCGAGTATTTTGAAATGGTACATTCCCCGAAAAAGAATTAATGAAGTTGCCTTGCTTGACTCCTTTCTTTCACATGCCGGTAAACAACTTCAGGACTGGGAACCCCTGAATATTTATTACCAACGTTTAAAGAAAGAACTGGTACATTATCATGAAATTGAAAAAGCGGGTGGTTGGAAGGAAATAGATGCAGATAAATTAAAAAAATATAAACAAGGAGACACTTCAGTAGCCATCAAGGCAATAAAGTTGCGTCTGCAGACTTCCAATGATTACGTAATCAATGACACAACTGTCTTTTATACATCCGATTTTATAGTTGCTGTAAAATTAAAACAAAGAAGTTTTGGCATGAAGGAAGATGGCATTATTAGCTACGCATTTATAAAAGAATTAAATGTTCCGGTGAAAGAACGCATCAGGCAAATACTTATAAATCTGGAACGTATGAGATGGGTACCTCAGCAGCAGGAACCTAATATAATTTTAGTAAATATACCGGAATACCGATTACATGTTTTTGAAGCCGGAAAAAAAATCTTCAGCATAGATATCGTTGTGGGGAAAGAAGCGAACGGCACGGTAATTTTTTCTGATCAATTAAAATTTGTTGTTTTCAGTCCTTACTGGAATATACCGGCAAGCATTGTGCAAAAGGAAATTCTTCCTGCGATAAAAAGAAACAGTAATTATCTTTCTAAAATGAATATGGAAAGAACGGAAAATGGTTTTCGACAAAAGCCAGGCGGTAAAAATTCACTGGGCAAAGTGAAATTTATTTTTCCAAACAGTTATAATATTTACTTTCATGATACACCTTCCAAATCATTGTTTAATCAGGATAAACGGGCTTTCAGTCATGGTTGCATTCGATTGGCAGAACCGCAAAAACTTGCTGCTTATTTATTGCGTTTTCAACCTGAATGGACAACTAAAGCAATTACAGATGCAATGAATTCCTCTAAAGAAAACTGGGTGACCCTAAAGAAAGAAGTGCCAGTATTTGTTTCTTATTTTACAACATGGGTTGACGAAGAGGGATTGCTTAACTTTAGGGATGATGTGTACGGCCATGATAAAAAATTAGCAAAGGGACTATTTGAGTAAACAAATTACACCTGCATTTTTTGCACAATTTATCTACTGTAACAATACGTTTTCTTTATTAGTGTAATTTTAGAAACAAACAATGCTTTTATGCAGTTAAGATCAGCTAAAAATTACAGCCTACTTATTTTTTTTATTTTTATATCTGCACAATCTTTTTCTCAAAAATTTATACCTGCCAAATACAGAGAAGATGATTTGTATGCGGGTATTGATGTGGGTTCTAAAGGTGTAAAATTGAGCATCATTAAAATGGGCAAAAATGCCTCAGTTACAGGTTCTTTCGTAGCAGTAAAAGACAGTGCTATAAATACAGATTTTATATCGTTTACGCCGCAAACTTTTACTGCAACCCTATATGCAATAAGGAACCTTTATAATTTCGCCAGAAAAACTTATCGTATTGTTCCTGAAAAAATATTTACTGTTGTAAGCAGTGGTATAAAAGGTCAAGCAGAAAAAGAAAACAAACAAGATAGAATTGTAGCCCTTTCAGATTCTTTAAGGTTACTTTTAAATGAGCCAAAAAGGGCAGTGCCCGTAATTGGTGCGATGGATGAAGCTAAATTATCACATTTGGGTATAGTACCTGAGGCAAGAAGATACAATACTTTTTTAATAGATATTGGGAGCGGTTACACAAAAGGGGGATATTTTAAAAATGGCAATACCAAGGAATTAAAACTGTTTATGCTTAATTGGGGCACAAAAACCATCAGCAATGCAACAGAAAAAAGGCTTGGCGATGATAAGAGTATCGCCAATTATAAAAAGTATTTGAACAGGGTGCTTGCAGGCGAGCCTAACAATGAAATAATATATGCAGTAAATGAAAGCGGTGCGTACAATATGAACGATAACTTCGCTTTTAGTGGCGGTATTGCATGGGCTGTTGCTACAATGCTTTACCCTGAACTTGCAGATAATTCGGTTGTGCCATTAAAGTTTGAGGACTTAGCTGCATTAAATGAAAGACTTGCTTCTAATTTTTCAGTTATTACACCTGCCTCCATAGCCAATTCAGTTACAGATAAAACCATTAACAAAAAAAATATTGAAGAAGAAGTTGCCAGGGTACAAAAAGTGTTTGACCAAAAAGCACTGATGGCCGGCACGGGTCTGCTGCTAAATATTGTAAGACAGTTTGAGGGAACACAGGAAAAGAAAAACTTTTTTTTGGTAAAGAACGGGCAGTTTGGCTGGATATCTGCCTATGTAACTCAAAGCGTGAACAGTAAACTTTAAAAAAATAATATTAGCTTTAAGACAGTCAATCGTCTTTTTAATTCTTATATCCTTCCGAAATACCGCATTAACTTATTTTGATTTGTTGTTTTATGCGTGAAAATAAATACGATAAATTACTGGTTGCATCTATGATATTGCTTGTGTTATCTGCGGTAATGCTGATAATATCTGGGTACAATATTTACTTTAAAAAAAATCCTACACCTAATATAACTGCAGCGAATAATGCATTTGGCAAAGCCCCAAAACTTAGGGATTCCCTCTCAAGAATATACAGTAATATGGTTACTGATATTGATGACCATTTAAACCTTACAGCGAGTAAAGTTTCAGACCCGGATACTAAAATTAAAATGGCTGAACTTGGTCAACTCCGTCAAGAGATTGTTACGTTGCTGGCCAATAAAAATAATGATGCAGATTTAAAACTGGCTCAAATAAAAATAGAAGAGCTTCAACAAAAAGTAGCATTGCTTCAAAATAAATTTGTAGGAGTAGAAACAGAGAATAAAAGACTGCAGCTATTGATAAATCAACTTATTAATGGCAAACAAAAAACTACACAAACCAGTACAATAACCCAGATTGAAAAACAAAAAGCAATAGTTTCAAGCGTAACCAATAATAATATTGCAACAGCTAGTGCTCTGCATCTGTTTGCAGTTGCCGGCAATAACAGCAGTGGGGAGGAAACAATTACAGCAGACAATGCCGAAAGGATTGTAGGCACTTTTACAATAAAAAACTTACCTGCAAAAGGTAATGGAGAATTATTGATAGTTGTATTGCAACCAGATGGGAAAGTGGTAAAAAATTCCGTTTGGGAATCAGGTACTTTTGAAAGTGCTGAAGGTAAAAAAATATACTCTAGAAAGCTTTACACAGAGACTGCTAAAGAAGAAAAACAATTGAACTTTTCCCTAACGCCTGACAGGTTTTTAAAAGGTAATTACATCATGCAAATTTGGTACAACGGTAGCATGATAGCAAAAATGACCAAAACACTCTCCTAGATCTTAGTGGAGTTTTTATTATGATTTACAAGGCTATGGATGTTTGGGACAACACACTCGTAATAAAAAAATAAACCGTCTTTTTGCAAAGACGGTTATTACTTACTAACCCTACTAAACTTATTTATACAGATTTACTCTGCTCCTTTATTTTCTTTTATTTTTTCTCTGATTTTTGTTTCAAGCTCCTCGCCCATTGCAGGATTATCGAATATGAGTTGTTTTACAGCTTCTCTGCCCTGACCTAATTTATCCCCATTATAACTAAACCAACTGCCACTTTTTTGAACGATACCAAGCTCAACACCCATATCTACAATTTCCCCTACTTTAGAAATTCCTTCGCCATAAACAATATCAAACTCTGCTATGCGGAAAGGCGGCGCTACTTTGTTTTTTACCACTTTAACTTTAATGTGGTTACCGATTATATCATCTCCATCTTTTATTTGTGCCATACGGCGTATATCTAACCTAACAGAAGAATAAAACTTTAATGCATTACCGCCGGTTGTAGTTTCAGGGTTACCGAACATTACACCTATTTTTTCTCTAAGCTGGTTAATAAAAATACAAACGGTATTTGTTTTATGAATTGTTGCGGTGAGTTTTCTTAAAGCCTGGCTCATTAAACGTGCTTGTAAGCCCATCTTACTGTCGCCCATTTCACCTTCCAACTCACTTTTAGGTACTAAGGCAGCAACAGAATCTATCACCACAACATCTAAAGCACCGGAAAGAATAAGCCTGTCGGCAATCTCCAAAGCCTGTTCACCATAATCAGGCTGTGATATCAAAAGATTGTCTATATCAACACCGAGTTTTTGGGCATATATACTGTCGAAAGCATGCTCTGCGTCTATAAATGCACACATACCGCCTTTTTTCTGTGCTTCAGCAATTACGTGAATAGCGAGTGTTGTTTTACCTGATGATTCAGGGCCATAAATTTCAACTACCCTACCCTTTGGCAAACCGCCAATGCCTAGTGCAACATCTAATCCAATAGAACCTGTTGAAATAACTTCTACTTCTGTAACGCCTTTTTCGTTCATCATCATGACCGAGCCCTTCCCAAAATCCTTGTCAATTTTATCCATCGTAAGTTTAAGTGCCTTAAACTTTTCTACATTTTCTGCCTTTTGTGTTTTTTCTGCTGCGCTCATGTGTTTGTTTTTTTTAAGTGATGTATCTTGATTTGCGTGTAAATATAAATTGTGTGACAAAACTAAATAAATAAATTTATTTGAACTAATTAATTTAGTAAAATATTAGTAAAATATTTAGTGGAGAGAGAATGAGACTTTTTGCTGAGATTTGTTTTATAGAAGAACTTTACAGTCTTGCACAGGCAGTTATGCTATGTATTTTATAGTCTTTTAATGAATCATCTATGGTTAACCACCGAAGGATGAATGGGTGAAGCATTTGGGAGCAATAGTCTAATGTAGGCGTTTGCCTCGTCCTAAAATAACTATACAGGTTAATAAATAAATCCTGATGTGGTTATACAAATATAATTTTTAATCCTGCAATTGCTATACAGCTGTTTTTTCATGATTATAGTATTGATTATAATTCTTCCATCTTTTGTTAA
>JANLVW010000743.1:0-5603 GCA_031364205.1 Ferruginibacter sp. | reverse complement strand
TTTACACGATGTTGGCCACGGACCATATTCACATGCATTAGAGCAGGTTTTAGCCGAAGGTGTGCATCATGAAAAAATATCTCTGCTTATTATCGAAGCTCTTAACAATAAGTTTGAGGGAAAATTACAGATAGCCCTGGAAATATTTAACGGCAGTTATCACAAAAAATTTCTTCATCAATTGGTTAGTGGTCAATTGGATGTAGACCGCATGGATTATCTAACCCGTGACAGTTTTTTTAGCGGAGTTATAGAAGGCTATGTTGCGTACGACCGTATTTTAAAAATGATAACGGTAAAGGATGGCGAATTAATGGTGGAAGAAAAAGGAATTTATTCCATTGAGAAATTTTTGATTGCCCGCAGGCTTATGTACAGGCAGGTTTATTTGCATAAAACTGTTTTAAGTGCTGAGCAGATGTTGCAGCGCATTATTAAAAGAGCAAAATATATTTCGGCACAATGCCAGCAGCCACTGAACAGTTTTATAAATGAGCCTATGCAAAATATTACTTTAGACCAGTTTTGCAGTCTTGATGATACAGATGTTTTAATGGCAATAAAAAGCTGGTGCAGCCATTCTGATAAAATACTGTCAATGTTATGCAACGGGATTATTGATCGGGCATTACTGAAAGTAAAATATAGTTCGTTCCCAGTTGATTTAGAAACTGTGAAGGCAAGAAAAGAAATTACTGCAAGTATTTTAGGGCTAACCATGCAGGAAGCTGAGTGGTTAGTTTTTACCGGAGAAGCCAGCAGCACAACATATAATTTTGAAGAGCAACAGATAAAAATATTATTTAAAAACGGCGAGGTAAAAGTTATATCAGAGGTTGATGATGCGCTTATAAATGAAAGCCTGCGTGGAAATATTAAAAAATATTACATTTGTTATCCAGGCTTTTAATCAAACTACATTTATAAATGGAATTTAGCGCAGCACAGATAGCACACATTGTAGGAGGATCCGTAGAAGGAAACCCTAACGAAACAGTTTCTTCTTTTGGTAAAATTGAAGAAGCTGTAAAAGGACAGCTTGCTTTTCTTGCAAATCCTAAATATGAAGAATATTTATACAGTACATCTGCCAATATTATCATCATTAATAATTCGCAGATTGTAAAAGAAGAAATAGCTGCAACGCTTATCAAAGTTCCTGATGCTTATAGTGCTTTCGCTTTGTTGTTAAGCGAATATCAAAAACTTAAACAGCAGCAGCTTGTTGGAATACAGGAACCGGTTTACATTCATGCAAGTGTTAAAAAAGGAGATCGAATTTATATTGGGGCATTTGCTTACTTGGGAGAAAACGTTGTGATAGGTAACGGTGTAAAAATTTATCCAAATGCTTATATAGGAAACAATGTATTTATTGATGATGATACAATAATACACCCAGGTGTAAAAATTTACCATGATTGTATAATTGGTAAAAAGGTAGTTATTCATGCGGGTACTGTAATTGGAGGTGATGGTTTTGGTTTTGCACCACAGATTGATGGTAGTTTTAAAAAAGTTCCTCAGACAGGAAATGTAATTATTGAAAACAATGTTGAAATAGGTAGCAATGTAACTATTGACAGGGCAACAATAGGCAGCACAATTATTAGAGATGGTGCCAAACTTGACAATTTATTACAGATAGCACACAATGTAGAAATTGGAAGTAATAGCGTAATAGCCGCACTGACAGGAATTAGCGGCAGCACAAAAATTGGTAATAATGTTATGATAGGGGGGCAGGCAGGCATTGCAGGACATTTGACTATTGCCGATGGCAGCAAAATAAACGGGCAAAGCGGTGTAAGTAAATCTATGAAAACACCTAACACAGCAGTGACGGGCACACCTGCCTATGATTATACAGCATCCATGCGCAGCCAGGCATTGGTTAGAAAATTGCCTGAATTTGAAAAACGTTTAAAAGAAGTGGAGGAATCGATCAAAAAATTAGAAAACTAATTTA
Source organism: Ferruginibacter sp. (assembly GCA_031364205.1). Taxonomy (GTDB): domain Bacteria; phylum Bacteroidota; class Bacteroidia; order Chitinophagales; family Chitinophagaceae; genus Ferruginibacter. Next base: position 3,634 of record JANLVW010000743.1, on the reverse strand, counting down.
TTTTCTGTTGGTTATTTCAAATTTAATTTCAATTAAATGCATTTAAACAGGTTTTATAACATATCTGTTATTTTTAATTACCATATTTATTTAACAATCTTTTGATATAAAATTTAAAATATCTTTGCGCCAAACGGAAAACCCAAGGCATGGACATACTTTTTAATGAGAATAAGCAACATACGCTTACTTCCGCAGCTACGATATCTGGTAATGGATTACACACAGGCATTATGGCTGATATGACGCTGAACCCTGCTCCCCCCAATTTTGGTTTCCAGTTTAAAAGAACAGACTTACCTGAAAGCACAGCAGCTATCAAAGCAGACTGCGACTTGGTTACAGATACTAGCCGTGGTACTACTTTAGAAAAAGGGGATGTAAAAATTTCTACTGTAGAACATATTTTAGCTGCACTTGTTGGTATGGGCGTTGACAATTGTTTAATTGAAGTGAGCGGGCCTGAAATACCTATAATAGATGGCAGCAGCAAACCTTTTACTGAATTAATTGAAGGAATAGGTGTTGCAGAACAGGATGCAATCAAAATATGGTATTCGCTTGACGAGCCTATATCTTATTTTGACGAAGAAAAAAACGCAGAATTTACTGCAGTACCTGCCAGTGAATACCGTGTTACTGCTTTAATAGATTTTAATTCCCCAGTACTTGGTACTCAACATGCAGACTTAAAGCATATAAAAGATTTTAACAACGAAATTGCTCCTTGCCGTACTTTTTGTTTTTTGCATGAGCTGGAAGCCCTGTTGGAACACAATCTTATAAAAGGTGGAGACATTAACAATGCAATTGTGGTGGTTGATAAACCTATAACCCCAGAAGCCATGCAAAGGCTGGCGAAAGCTTTTGGTAAAGACCATATAGAAGTATTGAAAGAAGGATACTTAAATAACCTAGAATTACGTTTTAATAATGAACCTGCCCGACATAAATTACTTGATGTAGTTGGAGATCTTGCACTGAGTGGTTATCCAATAAAGGCGCATATAATGGCTAACAGACCAGGACACAGCAGCAACGTTGGTCTTGCAAAAGTGCTGAAACAGCATTTTAAAAAAATGAGTAAAAATGTAAATGTTCCTTTTTACGATCCTTCTGTCCCACCATTGTATGCATTAGATGAAATAGAAAAAATATTACCACACCGATATCCTTTTTTGCTGGTAGATAAGATTTTAAGACTTAACGAAAAAGAAGTCATCGGTATCAAAAATGTAACGTTCAACGAATTCTTTTTTCAGGGACATTTTCCGGGAAATCCGGTGATGCCAGGTGTTTTACAGGTAGAAGCCCTTGCGCAAACGGGCGGCATACTTTGTATAAAATCAATGCCGGAAGGTGTTTACGATACCTATTTTGTAAAAGTAGATAATTGTAAGTTTAAAGTAAAAGTTGTACCGGGCGATACTATGATTTTAAAAATGGAATTGATAGAACCAATACGCAGGGGAATATGTACTATGAGAGGCAGCGTTTACGTAGGCAATAAACTCTGTACTGAAGGAGAATTTACAGCACAGGTGGTGAGGAGAAACTAATTTAATTGCGAATATGCAAATATGCAAATGAGAAAATAAAAAACACTAACTATTGAATATTTGCACAAATGCATATTTTCACATGATCACATTAACCAAATGATACACCCACATACATACATACATCCACACGCAAAATTGGCTACCAATGTAAAGGTTGATCCATTTAGTGTGATACATTCAAATGTTGAAATTGGTGAAGGAACCTGGATAGGCAGCAATGTAACCATTATGGATGGCGCAAGAATTGGCAGCAATTGCCGCATTTTTCCTGGAGCAGTTATTTCTGCTATACCACAGGATTTAAAATATGGCGGTGAAGACACAACCGTGGAAATTGGCGATAACACAACTATCAGAGAATTTGTAACAATAAACAGAGGCAGCAAAGCCACATGGACAACCAAAGTTGGTAGCAACTGTTTAATAATGGCGTATTGCCACATCGCACATGATTGTGTTGTGGGCAACCATTGTATAATGAGCAATAATACACAGCTCGCAGGCCATGTAGAACTTGGCGATTATTCTATACTTGGTGGAATGTGCGCTGTGCACCAGTTTGTAAAAGTAGGCCAGCATGTAATTATAAGCGGTGGTTCCTTGATAAGAAAAGACGTGCCACCATTTATAAAAGCAGGACATGAACCGATCAGCTATGCAGGTGTAAATTCTGTTGGATTAAAAAGAAGAGGATTCTCGCTGGACAGCATCAATGAGATACTGAACATTTACAGGATTATTTACAACAAAGGGCTAAATACTACACAGGCTTTAAATTATATTGAAGAAGAAATTCCTGCCACAAATGAACGGGATGAAATTGTTACATTTATAAGAGACAGCGGCAGAGGAATTATTAAGCGTCGCTTAAAAGGCAGCAACTTTGAAGATTAATTTATTTTGAATATTCAACTCAACAGTACCGGAAAAAGATTTAACCGGGAATGGATTTTTAGGAAACTGGATTACGAGTTTTTGCAGGGAAAATCATACGCCATAACAGGAACAAATGGTTCGGGCAAATCAACACTTTTGCAGATTATTGCCGGCGCCACATTACACAGCGAAGGGAAAATTGAATATTATTATTCAGCACAACCAAATCAAATTGCGGCTGGTGAAAATGCTTACAAACAAATTGCTTTTGCTGCGCCTTATTTAGATCTTGTAGAAGAGATGACAGCTACTGAATTTCTTACATTCCACAATAATTTTAAACTGTTTTCTACAGGCTTTGCAGAGATGCTTCAAGCAGTTGGCCTTCAAAAAGCGGCTGATAAACAAATACGATATTATAGTAGTGGCATGAAGCAGCGGCTAAAACTTGCGCAGGCATTTTTTAGTGAGACAACAGTGTTACTGCTGGATGAACCCACTACCAACCTTGATGAAGAAGGTATTGAAGTGTACAAAAATTTATGGGCAAAACACACTGCAAACCGCCTGGTTATTGTAAGTAGCAATGATAAGGCGGAATATGAAAATTGTAATGATGTTATTAGGATTGGGGATTATAAATAATTACAAATTGCATTACTTCTTTCGCCTCTCTCGTGTGACATCTATTTATTTAATTGATGCATTTCGCTGATGGTTTTCTTTTTATCATTTATATAAAAAGTGGAAGGAAACTACTTGCCGCAACTTTATTAAGCTTAGCAGCAATTATCCGTGTCATGTTGGCAATGGTGTAATGTTATTGCTAGTAATTTGATGAGTAAAAGTGGATGATTGCAATGCCAAAAATACATTTACAAAACTTGATGGGAACTGCAAGGCGTTGAAAGGAACAAGCGGGCGCTCGAGGGAACTTAATGGCAATCTCAGGCGCTGGAGGGCATTGTGATATTTCATTTCTATAGGCTTCTAATGAACCATCGTAGGGTATAGGTAGGGTGAGCGTACTGTGAGTGGCGGGTTGTGCCTCGTCCTGCCTCGTCCTAAAATAACTATACAGGTTAATAAATAAATCCTGATGTGGTTATACAAATATAATTTTTAATCCTGCAATTGCTATACAGCTGTTTTTTCATGATTATAGTATTGATTATAATTCTTCCATCTTTTGTTAA
>JANLVW010000737.1:0-1399 GCA_031364205.1 Ferruginibacter sp. | reverse complement strand
ATTCCTGCATTTGCCGCCCACTTGCTCAATACATTTATAGTTACCGGACCTCTTCTCAAGCGATTGTAAATTCTCATAATTCTTTCTAAATGGGCAGCCATAAATATTGTAAGGTTATTGCACAATTTAATGATAAGGTCTTTAATATTTTTAAAAAGGCACCAAATTGAATTTCCTTTTTTAATCAAGTATTTTTTTCATGACAGAAATATGCAGCAGCGTAAATGCACAAGTATATTTGGCGGCATACAATTTAAAGATTCGCTATTTCTCTTTGCAACTTGGGGTTGATTATGTCTTATTAATTAAAAAATCACTTTTGGCTTTTTTGGTCTTTGTGCCTTTGTAATTGAAAATATATCTTTGTGAAACTTTGCGTTTTTTCTCCCTTTGAGATACAACTAAAAACTTAAATATTATGGTAAAAAGAATTTTAGGAAACAGCGGTTTAGAAGTTTCAGCTCTCGGGCTTGGGTGCATGGGCATGAGCCATGCCTACGGCATTAGGCCCGACAGAAAAGATATGATACAGGTTATACGTAGTGCAGTGGAACAGGGAATTACATTTTTTGATACGGCGGAAGCCTATGGCCCGTTTATAAATGAACAATTAGTTGGTGAAGCATTGGCACCCTTTAAAGGTGAAATCGTTATCGCCACAAAATTTGGCTTTGCAGCTTCTCAAAATGATCCTTCAAAATGGTCGGAATTAAATAGCCGTCCCGATCACATACGGGCCGTGTGTGAAGCCTCATTAAAAAGTTTACAGGTAGATGTTATTGATTTATTTTACCAGCACCGGGTTGATTTAAGTGTACCGATCGAAGATGTTGCAGGCACAGTAAAAGATTTAATTAAAGAAGGTAAAGTAAAACATTTTGGTCTTTCAGAAGCGGGTGTAAACACCATAAGGCGGGCACATGCTGTGCAGCCTGTTACAGCACTGCAAAGTGAATATTCTTTGTGGACAAGAGAGCCCGAAAAAGAGATTCTGCCTACCCTTGAAGAACTCGGTATCGGCTTTGTACCTTTTAGTCCCCTAGGTCGTGGCTTTTTAACAGGTAAAATGAATGAAACTACTAATTTTGAAAGTACCGATCTTCGCAGTATTCTTCCCCGTTTTTCAAAAGAGGCTTTAAAAGCAAACCAATCATTAATAGAAGTATTAGCAAAGATCGCCGCAAATAAAAATGCAACTACAGCTCAAATTGTTTTAGCATGGATGCTGGCCAAAAAGCCTTTTATTGTTCCTATTCCAGGCACTACTAAAATAAACAGGCTTACTGAAAATAATGCTGCCGTATCAATTAATCTTACCCCGGAAGAATTACTGGAAATTGAAAAAATAACCTCACAAATAAATATACTAGGCGATCGTTATACAGAAGCGCATCTGCAA
>JANLVW010000202.1:0-1130 GCA_031364205.1 Ferruginibacter sp. | reverse complement strand
AGAAAGCTTCAATTAAAGCATGGTCAATATTATATTTATTTACCGTAATTTGAAAACTGTGTAAAATGGGGTTTAAACTGATTCCTCTTTCAATTGCCTCATAGGTTTCCTTTTTAAACTGTGCTAATAATGAGTGTTTATCAAACTCATGAAATGTATCTACAATTTCATCTGCAAAGCGTACGAATCCATATATGTCGTATACGGGCATTCGCAGATCCGCATGTAACATTCGTATAGCACTACTAAAAGAAGTACTGTAACCTTCTGTAGTTATTTTGCTGCACTGGTGGCTTACTTTATGAAATAATGATATCATTTTTTATTTAGCATTTTTAAATTGTTTAATAACCTGCTTTGCTGCTACCTCGCCGCTTATTAATGATGGCGGAACACCCGGACCTGGTACGGTTAATTGTCCTGCATAAAAGAGGTTACTTACTTTTTTACTTTTTAATGCCGGCTTTAAAATAGCCGTCTGCATCAAAGTATTTGCCAGACCATATGCATTTCCTTTAAATGCGTTGTGATCATTTACGAAGTCTGAAACAGAATAAGATCTTTTATAAACAATACTATCTTTTATTTCTTCACCGGTTTGTTCTTCAAAACGTTTTACAATTTTATTAAAATATTCATCTCTCAATTTTTCATCATCACCTGTTAATCCTGCCGCAACGGGTATTAGAAAAAACAAATTCTCGCAACCTGATGGAGCTACTGTTTCATCTGTTACTGATGATGCGCAAACATAAAAAAGCGGTTCCGTTGGCCACATAGGTGTGTCGTAGATTTCTTTTCCGTGCCTGTTAAAATCCACATCAAAAAAAAGTGAATGATGGTGAACATTTGTTAATTTTTTATTGATGCCCACATAATAAAGTAGGGAGGAAGGAGCCATTACCCTTTTATCCCAATAGGCATCACTGTAAGTTCTGCTTTTTTTAGGTAATAATTTCGTTTCGGTAAAATGATAATCTGCAGCTGAAATAACAGCATCAGCAAAAAAAGTTTCTTTATCTGTAGTTACAGAAACCGCTATACCATTTTCAATATTTATACTTTGCACATTTTGCCTAAACAAACATTTAACACCCAGTTCTTCAGCAAGTTTGTGCATTGAACTTGCA
>JANLVW010000191.1:0-1371 GCA_031364205.1 Ferruginibacter sp. | reverse complement strand
CGCAAGTTCGAATCTTGCCATCCCGACTCTTCACAACCCTTCAATTTATTTTGAAGGGTTTTTTTTATGCCCTCAACTAAAAACCTACTTATCAAAACGGGTATTTTAGTCAAAGTCCTTACACCCATCCTGACACCTATTTTGTAAAAGTTGACACCCATTTTTCTCTTTTCTTATTCCTGTTTGCATTTGGAATTAATTAATCTCAAAACTTAACAAATGTTCATTTATGCATTCAATGTTATTTTTATACTTAAAACAGAAAAAATGACTAAAAAGGATTTACCACCCATCTTCATCAGATTCAGAGTGAACGGAATAAAAATTGAATTAAGTAATAATAGATATATTAACTTAACAATTTGTATATTATAAATGAATTCGCAAAACCCAAAGGACAATACCACAGCTAAAGCTTGTGGTTTTTTAAAGACAATTAAAAATTAAAAATATTATTATTCCAACGAGTGTATCTGCAATAATGAGAAAGAGCTTCATTTGTTTCCTAAAAGAAAAAGATAAAATGATCCCTATTAATGCGGTAAGCAAACTGGTTCAAAGTGTTTATTCCGTTTTGAAAGATGAAAACCTGTTTGATGAAACCTACCTAAGAAAGTTTACCTAAGTATACAAAAAGAGGCGAATTTAAAGGTTTTGTAAAGTGATAGAAAACAATGCTTAAAATTTAAAACCCAAAAGGAAAGCCTAAAGTGGAATAGCGGTTTTTTCTAAACATGTCCTAAAAAATTTTCCAGGTTTGTTTCATTTGAAACACTCAAACGATGCCTTAAGCGTTGCCTTGTTTTGTGTACACTGTCTGGCGAAATACCCTGCATAGAAGCCATTTGCCGAGCGGTGAGTTTCAGGCGGATGAGGGCGGCCATGCGTTGTTCAGCTACTGTAATATCCGGCGTTGCTGTTTTTAACCGCTGAAAAAACATGGGATAGATTTTTTCAAAAAGCAATTTAAATTTATCCCAGTCTTCCTCAGTTAATATGGTAAGGTTGCTTAAAACTGCAATGGTTTCCTGTTGTCTGGCAGGGGTGCTGCTTTGCAGCATTTGCTCCTCCAGCTTTTCTATCATGCGGGTTTTTTCAATAATGTTTTGGGTAAACATTTCCATTTGCTGTTTACCCCCCACCATTTCATTTTCTATTATTTTTTTCTCCTTTTCCAAATTCTGCTGCCGGTATTTTAATTGTATCCGCTGCCGGTTTACAACAAGCAGACTTATAACAGACAAAAGCAGGATAGCCAGTATAATAAAATTCCGCTGCTGCATCTGCGATTTTTTTTCCTGTTGCATGCGCCGGATATTATACCGGTTTTTTTCCTCACTCAGCCGCATATTAGAAATAGCCAAACTGCTG
>JANLVW010000141.1:0-9417 GCA_031364205.1 Ferruginibacter sp. | reverse complement strand
TGTTTGCATTTTTGCTGCTGCGTTCGCTAACTTTCCCGGCAACCTGCAAAACAAATTCACGGCCCAGCGGATTTTTATCAAGCACTTCATTCAGACTTTCATTAAAAAGCAATTGGGTAATGCCGTATCTGTCCCTTAAATCTACAAACGTAATGCTGCCAAATTTGCGCACTGTTTGAACCCATCCGGCAAGGGTTACTTCTTTATTTACATCGGCCATTTTTAACTCGCCGCAGGTATGAGAACGAAACATATTTTAATATTTGTGCGAAGATAAAAGAAAAAAAACAGCACCCCTAAATCCCTCCTGAGGTAGGACTTTGCAAACTCTACAATTAAATTCAAGTATATTATTTTTCATTTTATAATGTAAATATTTTGGGGCTGTTATCTGCGGAAATCTATTCAGCATTTGTTCGGTCTCCTTCGCTGTACCGTACAAATATGTTTGCATTTTCGCCTTTGGCGCATGCAAACATATTTGTACATCGCTCAATCCACCGCAGCCATTGGTCAGAAGAATCTTTTTTCAGCATTTATTGAGTGTTTAAAAGACTTAGTTTCTTATCCCTCGGTGCCCACCACAAATAAAACCATGAAAGAATACAAATACCAATTGCAAAAGGAATTACAGCCAAGTGTTTGTAAGTAAAAGCTCCATAAAATATTTTTGTATCAATGCCTGCAAACTCGCTTATCATCCAATAGGAGTTAGCACTTATCCAAAACACGATGGCAATATTATGTGCAGTTTCGCTAACATACTTGCGGTTTCTAAATGCAATTACAATGGCAATAATCAGGGTGGGAAATATCATTAAAATGCCCAAAGGTTTCCAAACTATACACCAGCTTATATCTTTTAATAACCAAAAAACAATGTGAAGATTTTCCATTTTTCTGTAACGTAATGGAATATTATAATGTTCGGCTTGGGGCATCAATCAAAATTTTTTAAAAATAAATTTAAAAATTACGAATAAATATTCACTGTAGTGGTGTGAATTTTATTTTTTGTAAAAGCAAAAAACTAAAAACAACTTTTACAAAAGAAACTAAGTTGTATAATTATATAATGCTTTATTCTTTAAACACTGTCAGGAAATTAAATGTGGAACAAACCTGCTTTTATTATCAGTAATTAAATTGTTGGCTTCTCTGATGCCGATTCCTGCTGCATCCTGTCCTATAATCCAGCTGCCTATAACGGGATAATTATTGTCAAACTCCGGCAGTTCAAAAAGCTGCTGGTAAACAAAACCTTCTTCACCATACTCGCCATCCGTTTTTTCAATGGTACCATAATGTTTCACCATTTCTATGTTTGCACCTTCACGTGAAAGGATGGGTTTTTTTACATAATTCTTCATACCATTTTCTTCGAAATATGCTGGTAATAAATATTCGCAGTCAGGGTTTAGTTCCCATAAAATTGGTAGTATTGCTTTGTTAGAGAGAATCATTTTCCAGCTCGGCTCAATCCAGAATATTTGATTGGTATCTTCTAAAATATTTTTACCAAACTCCTCGGCTGCAAGCCATTCCAAAGGGTATAATTTAAAAATATTTCTGATGCTTTCATCTTCCATATCCACAAACTGTTTTGCATTTTCATCCCAGCCAATGTCGTCTATAAAAACAAGTTTGGTATCAAGGCCTGCCTGTGCTGCGCAGTCACGCATATACTCGGTGTTTGTAAGGTCTTCCAGCGTTTCTTTAAGGCAGGTAAAATGTAACTTACCGGGTTGTAAATACACTTTTAGATATTTCCAGTAGGCTATTAATTTTTCATGAATGCTGTTAAACTGGTCTTTGTTTTTATCAAAATCCTGAAGCCAAAACCATTGCACAATTCCTGCTTCGTATAGGCTTGTAGGTGTATCTGCATTAAACTCCAGCATTTTTATTTTGCCATTTTTATAACACAGATCAAAACGGCCAAAAATACTTGGCACATCATCATTCCAGGTTTTTTCAATGTATTCAACAAAATTTTCAGGTATTCTAAATTGAATGTACAACTTGTTATCTATTACATATTGTACAGCTTTTAAACATAGATCCCATAAGGTTGTTGTGGCTTTTTCCAGGTTGTCAACTTCATCCAAAGTAAAACTGTAGTAAGCTGTTTCATCCCAATAAGGCACATCAGTTGTATGAAAACCAAAACCAAGATTTTCTACTGCCTCTTGCCAATTATTGCGGGGAGTTGTCTTTATGCGCTGCATGTTAAAAGATTACGGATTAAAAATTACGAAGAAGAAAAATTCTTGTGATTCCTGCGTTTAATAAAAATTACGAATTAGAAATTACGAATTATGGGAGTAGGATTCTTGCTATTTGTATTCACTATTAACGATTGCCTATTGCCAATTTCTAATCCCTAATTCCATTCCCTTTCCTAGCTTCCAACACTGTAGCCACCTCTACCAAATCCACCTCTAGTTACGCCTGCCTTGTAACCATTGCTGCCAATGTTTGAGCCTGTTGGGATTGCGTTTGAATAATATCCTGCCCTGCTGTAACTGCCATTGTTGTAATTGCCGTAAGGGCGAAATGCATAAAACCACAAAGCTGCCATTGCCAAACCGCCACCACCGTGGTGTGTACGGGTGTATGGTGCAGTACTGTCACCGCGCACATAAGTTTTATTGCCGCTACCCCATTCTGGTTCCTTCTTTTTTTCCTGGCAACTGGCTAATGCTGCAGTTATTAAAATGAGTTGTATAGCTTTTGACTTTTTCATTTTTGTATTTTTTATTCACTTTTCACCATTTACTTTACCGTAATAAATATCTCATAATCTTTTTTTACGGCTACTGCTTTTGTTTCGCCTTCGCTGTTTTCAGCAGTTGTATTTTGTACGCCCAAAGCAGGCACAGTATCTCGGTATTCAATCTCTTTAAACTTATTACCTTTAAACCATACTGTATGTCTGGTTATAAGAATATCATTTATACTATCCAGTTTAGTAACCGATACGGCAGTTTCTACAGAGCCGTTTTTATTAATCTCGTTCGTAAGATCTTCTTGTTTTTCCTCTTTGCAGGATGATAAAACAATTGTAACAAATAACGGAAAAATCAACCTTTTTATATTGCTCATGTATCTTTTTTTAAAATGTAAAATTACAGGATGAAAAGCAGATTTATAACCAAGTGATTTTACCGTTGGTAATATTTTCAAACCTATTATATTTCCTGTCCTCTAAGCAAATCTTCAAATACTTCTCTTCTTCTAATTATTCTTGCTTCTCCATTTTCAATCAGTACTTCTGCAGGTTTTAGGCGGCTGTTAAAATTGCTGCTCATTTCAAAACCATATGCACCAGCATTGTAAAAAACAAGATAATCTCCTTCCCTAACTTCAGGTAATGAACGGTCCCATGCAAAAGTATCTGTCTCGCAAATATTACCTACAATGGTGTAAATGCGCGATGTACCGTAGCTATTACTGATGTTTTCTATATGATGATACGCATCATACATCATTGGTCTGATGAGGTGATTAAACCCACTGTCAACACCCACAAAAACAGCAGAAGTTGTCTGCTTAATTACGTTTGCCTTTACAATTAAATAACCGCTTTGGCTTACTAAATATTTTCCCGGTTCAAACCAAACCTCTAAAGTTTTTCCAGTTTCCCCTTCAAAAACTTTAAATGCTTCTGCCACTTTTTCGCCCAATAAATTTACATCTGTTTCCTTTTCTCCGGGTTGGTATGGCACTTTAAATCCACTGCCAAGGTCAATATATTTAAGTTCAGGGAAATGGGTTGCCATACCAAACATTACATCGAGTCCTTCAAGAAAAACATTAATGTCTTTGATTTCACTGCCTGTATGCATGTGTATACCTTCTACATGCAAACCTGTTGCTTTTACAATCCGTTCAATATGTCGAAGCTGGTGGATTGAGATACCGAATTTAGAATCTATGTGTCCTGTAGATATTTTATAATTTCCACCGGCTAAAATATGTGGATTCAAGCGAATGCAGATAGGGTAGGAGTTTCCGAATTTATTTCCGAATTGTTCCAGAATGGAGATGTTATCTATATTAATATTTACGCCTAACTTTTTCGCTTCCAGTATTTCTTCAAAATCAACACAGTTGGGTGTATATAAAATATTTTCTTTTTCAAAACCTGCCATTAAACCAATTTTTACTTCATTAATACTCACACAATCCAGCGATGCACCAAGGCTATGAATATAACGCAGCACATTAATGTTTGTGAGCGATTTACAGGCATAAAACATTCTTGCATTACACTTATCAAACGCATGTGTAAGTTTTTCATATTGCTGTTTTATACTTTCTGCGTAATAAACATATAATGGCGATCCAAACTGATCTGCAAGACTTTTTAAAGACTCATGTGAAAGCTGTTGATTCATTTTTGACTGATTAAATTGTTAACTGTGTTTAAAATTATTATAAAATAAAAAAGCATTTCCTTGTGAGAAATGCTTTCTGTAAAAAATCTTTATATATTGATATTTTAAGACGCTTCCTCGTTGTCAGTTACTTTTTGTTTATCCTGTTTTATTTCTGATGCCTCCTCGTTATTTGTGTCGGCCGTCTTAATAATTTCTTCTGCTAAAGCTGCACTTTCATCTGCATGGATATGAGTTGGTACTTCATTTTCTACAATGTGCAAAGAACCCATTTCACCTCCTGTTAAATTATGCTCGTGTATAATTTCTTCTCCTTGTTGTTCAAGATTATTTAATTCCGTTGCTTTAACAACTTCATTTAAATATACTTCATTAATTTTTGGTAACTCATCAGCACTGTTAATGCCAAAATAATCCATAAAAGATTTTGAAGTAGCATAAATTAACGGTTTACCAACCGCATCTTCGTTTCTTCCTTTAATAATTACAAGATCTTTTTCCAATAATTTCTGAACAGCATAATCGCAGTTTACACCACGAATACTTTCTATTTCACTTTTAGTAATTGGTTGCTTGTATGCGATAATACTTAAGGTTTCAAGCGATGCTGTAGACAGTCTTTTAATAAATTTATCTCCGTTTATAAGTGCAACAGTTTTGTGGTATTCTGGTTTTGTAAGAAACTGCCATCCTCCGCCACTTTGCTTTAATTCAAAAGCATAAAATTCCGAATCGTATTTTTCCTTTATTCCATTAATTGCAGCGTTTACCTGCTCAGTACTTGCTCGGTCCTCTATAAAACCCAACGCGGTATTTATAAGTTCAGTTATTTCTACTGCAGATAAAGCTTTATCGCTTGCAAAAATAAGTGCTTCAATATGTGGTATGATTTGGGATATTTCCATGAAGAGCAATGTGCAAAAAGGCAAATGGGCAAATATGCAAACAAAAAGTCTGCAAACTCAAAACTCTATCTCTTTACGTTCTTTTACAATTTTAGAGGTCAAAAATAAATATGAAATACAATTTTCGGAAATTTGCACATATGCAAATCGTCTTATTTTCAAATTTGTTTATCCAGCCAAAGCTGCAGCGCCACTCACAATCTCACTAAGTTCTGTCGTGATAGCCGCCTGTCTTGCACGGTTATAACTTACTTTTAAAGATTTCAATAAATCACTTGCATTGTCACTCGCTTTGTCCATTGCGGTCATACGTGCACCGTGTTCGCTTGCATTGCCATCCAAAACAGCTTTATATAATTGTGTGTTTAATATCTTCGGCATTAATTCAGCAATCAAAACTTCTTTACTTGGCTCAAATATAAAATCTGCTTTTACTTTTGATGCTGTTTCTACCGTTTTTTTTACAGGCAAAAATTGCTCTGCAGTATATTGTTGTGTAGCTGCGTTTTTGAATTCACTAAATATCAACTCAACTTTATCATATTCGCCATTTGCAAAAGTATCCATGGCATATTTTGCTGCAGTCTGTACTTTTTCAAAATTTAGCCCTGTAAAAATACTCCAGTAGGTATCTACAACCCTGTAGCCATTTTTGGTAAAATGCTCAAAACCTTTTTTACCGATAGGCAATATTGTTACATTACCAGCCGACTGTTGTGACGAATATTTTTCTTTAATAACTGCTTTAGTCAGTTTTATAAGGTTACTGTTGTAACCTCCGCAAAGTCCACGATCACTTGTTACAACTATAATTAAAATCTTTGCTGCAAATCTTTCTGCTGCAAGCACCATTCCCAATTCGCCTTCAGAACTGCTTACAATATTGCCAAGCATTTCCTGAAGCTTTTGAGCATAAGGCCGCATTTGCGTAATGGCATCCTGTGCACGGCGTAACTTTGCCGCACTTACCATCTTCATAGCTTTTGTTATTTGCTGTGTACTTTGTACGCTCTTAATTCTTGTTCTAACCTCTTTTAATGCACCGCTCATGTTATAATTTTTTTTATTATATGAGTATCTAGTTTTGAGGGCGCAAATGTAAGGAAAAAGGCTTATACTTCATACACCAAACGGCGTTTAAAGCATTAGGGTTTCAAAAAAACTTATTTGTACATTTGCAGCCCCATGAGGAAAGGTTTTAAATGCTGTCATTTTGGCTTTATAATATTATAAGCATCATATTTGACAACCCAAAAATATTATCATAATAACTATTACAATAAAACATATTTATGCTCGGAATTATTTCTAAAATGTTTGGCGGCAATAAAAGTGAAAAGGATGTAAAAAAATTGATGCCTGATGTAGAAAAGGCGAAGGTTTTTTTTGCTTCTTACAGCGCATTAACCAATGATGCATTGCGGGCAAAAACTGCTGAATTTAAAAAAAGAATTACAACGTTTCTTGCTCCAACTGACGAAATAATTTTTCAGAAAAAAGAAAGTGCTGAAACTTTACCCGTTACCGATATTGATGGTCGAGATAGTATTTACAAGGAAATAGATGCATTGCAGAAAGACCGCAATGAAAAAATAGAAGAAATTTTATTGCAATTATTACCCGAAGCATTTGCTGTAGTTAAAGAAACAAGTAGACGCTTTAAAGAAAATGAAAGTATTACAGTTGCAGCCACTGATTTAGACAGAGAGCTTGCTGCAAAGAAATCAAATGTTGTTATTGAGGGTGATAAGGCTATTCATAAAAACAGCTGGACTGCCGCCGGTACTGTTGTAAGTTGGAACATGATTCACTATGATGTACAGCTTATTGGTGGTGCGGTTTTACATTCCGGTAAAATTGCCGAAATGGCAACAGGAGAAGGTAAAACCCTTGTAAGTACATTGCCTGCATATTTAAATGCACTAGCAGGTGAAGGCGTACATATTGTAACAGTAAATGATTATCTGGCAAAACGTGATAGTGAATGGAACGGACCGATATTTGAATTTTTAGGCCTTCGAGTAGACTGTATTGACAAACATGAACCTAACACCGATGCCCGTAGAAATGCTTACAATGCTGATATTACTTATGGTACCAATAACGAATTTGGTTTTGATTATCTGAGAGATAACATGGTACATTCTCCAGATGAAATGGTACAACGCAAACACCATTATGCAATGGTAGATGAGGTTGACAGTGTATTGATTGATGATGCACGAACACCTTTAATTATTTCTGGTCCCGTTGGCCACAGCGATAACACCCAACAGTTTTTTGACCTAAAACCACGTATTGAAAAACTGGTAGAGGCGCAAAGAAAAGCAGTAAATACTTTTTTAATAGAAGCGAAGAAAAAAATTGCCGAAGGCAATGATGATCCTAAAGATGGTGGACTTGCATTAATGCGGGCACACCGTGGTTTGCCAAAGAACGGTGCATTAATTAAATTTTTAAGTGAGTCGGGCATAAGGGTAAAATTACAAAAAAGTGAAAATTATTACCTCGCTGATAAACAGAAGTACATGCCCAAAGTTGATGAATAACTATACTTTAGCATAGATGAAAAAAACAACCAGGTAGAACTTACCGATAATGGGTTAAACCTCATTACAAGAAACGGAGAAGATCCTGAATTTTTTGTGCTACCGGATATTTCAACTAAAATTGCTGCTATCGAAAAAACAGATCTCACAGTTGAAGAAAAATTGCAGCGTAAAGATAATTTGATGACAGAATACTCTATGAAATCGGAGCGTATTCACACTATACAACAATTACTGAAAGCCTATACTTTATTTGATAAAGACGTGGAGTATGTTATAATAGAAGAAGAAGTAAAAATTGTAGATGAACAGACCGGTCGAATCATGGAAGGCCGGAGGTACTCTGATGGATTGCACCAGGCATTGGAAGCAAAAGAGAACGTAAAAATTGAAGCATCTACTCAAACTTATGCAACGGTAACGCTTCAAAATTATTTTAGAATGTACCACAAGCTTGCGGGCATGACGGGAACTGCAGAAACAGAAGCATCTGAACTTTGGAGCATTTATAAACTCGATGTTGTAAACGTACCAACAAATGTCAAAGCCATTAGAATCGATGGGGAAGATTACGTTTACAAAACTACCAGAGAAAAATACAAAGCAGTAATTGATGAGGTAGAAAAAAACAGGGCAGATGGTCGCCCGACATTGGTGGGTACAACTTCTGTGGATGTAAGTGAACTTATCAGCAGAACGTTAAGGCAGCGAAACATTCCGCACAATGTGTTAAATGCAAAACAACATAGTAAAGAAGCACAGGTTGTAGCAGAAGCAGGGCTTGCAGGAGCAGTAACCATTGCGACAAACATGGCCGGTCGTGGTACCGATATTAAGCTTGGCCCCGGAGTAAAAGAAGCGGGTGGTTTGGCAATTGTTGGTACAGAACGACATGAAAGCAGAAGGGTTGACAGACAGCTCCGTGGCCGTGCAGGCAGGCAGGGTGATCCGGGAACATCCATCTTTTTCGTATCGCTGGAAGATAGTTTAATGCGCATGTTTGGCTCAGAAAGAATTGCTGGATTAATGGATAGAATGGGTTACAAAGAAGGTGAGGTAATTCAACACAGCATGATCTCCAAAAGTATTGAGAGAGCACAGAAAAAAGTTGAAGAAAATAACTTTGGCATAAGAAAAAGATTGTTGGAATATGATGATGTAATGAACAAGCAGCGCACCGTAATTTATGGGAAGCGAAACCACGCTTTGTTTGGAGAAAGACTGGCACTCGATCTTGATAATGCATTTTATTCCGTTGCAGAAGGACTTATTATTTCATTTAAAGAAACAAACGATCACGAAGATTTTAAATTAGCCGCGATCATGAATTTTGGAATTGATACTTCCATTACGGCAGAAGAACTGGATAAAGATGATACCAATACTTTAACTGAAAGATTATACCAGGAAGCAAAGGATCATTACAATCACAAAAACAAGTTGATGAATCAACAAACTTTGCCTGTGGTTAAAAATATCCGTAAAGAACAGGGATCGCACATTGAAAATGTTGCAGTACCATTTACTGATGGAAAAAAAGCTATACAGGCATTGGCTAATCTT
>JANLVW010000135.1:0-1849 GCA_031364205.1 Ferruginibacter sp. | reverse complement strand
CCGACCTTCCGGTATGTAAGAGGTATTTACAAAATCTTCCAGCTCCTGATACACATAATCCACTTCAATTTTTCCTTTAAGTTTTGGCTCAAAAACTTCTTTAAAATTATCAGCAAAATCTTTTCTAATAATAAACACCACTTTTCCAAAACCTGCCCGTATGGCGTTATAAATGGAATAATCCATAATTGTTTCCCCGTCAGGCCCAAAACCTTCCGTCTGTTTCATACTACCGTATCTGCTCGCCATGCCTGCTGCCAATATTAAAAGTGTTGGTTTCATATTTAATTTAAAATATTTATATACAACTGTAAATATTTATTTAAATCTTAAATTTACAATTGCATCTTATTAGAAATCGTTCTCTTAACAAAAATAGAGCAAATGAGGGAGAATAAAAGATGTAGAAATCCCCATAACAATTCAATTTTTAAATGGAAATTAGCCGTCAAAGTATAAGTTTTGATAATGTTATTAATAATAGTTTTAAAGAAAAAAACATTAGTATTACCATAGCAAGACTCGATAAAATACATGAAGATGTTTCAGGTAATAAAATATTTAAACTGCATTATTTTATTAAAGAATGCTTGCAATCCTCCCACAAAACACTTATTACGTTTGGTGGCGCTTTTTCGAACCATTTAGTTGCTACAGCTTTTTTATGCAACCAAAAAGGAATTAAATCATTTGGCATAGTACGGGGAGAAGAGCCAAAAGTATTATCGCACACATTAGCAAGATGCAAAGGTCTTGGAATGAATTTAAAATTTATCAGCAGGCAGAATTACAAAGATTTTAACAGCAATGAAGAAGATATAGATGCTTTGAAAAAACGCTATGGTAACTTTACGATGGTGCCCGAAGGTGGTTACCATGCAATAGGCGCAAAAGGTGCATCATTAATAATGGATGTTATAAACCCAGGCAAATTCTCACATATATGCATTGCTGTTGGGACCGCAACAACTCTAGCAGGATTGCTGTTACAGAAAAAAAAGGGTCAGGAAATTATTGCAATTCCTGTTATAAAAAATATGGTGGATATTCCTGAAAGATTAAATTATTTAGGTGTAGCTGTTGATAAAAACCCTGTTGTATTTAGTGATTATCATTTTGGCGGTTATGCAAAACATACAAAAGAACTTATCAGTTTTATGAATTCATTCTATGCTGAAACCCAAATACCAACTGACTTGGTATACACATCAAAAATGATGTATGCCATATATGATAAAATAAACAGTGGCTATTTTGCAGATGGAAGCAATATTCTTTGCATTCATACAGGAGGGCTACAGGGAAACAAATCATTGCCGCAAGGCACTTTAATTTTTTAAATATCTTTAACAGCATTTGAAGTTGCAAATAATTTAACCGAAACTTTAGAATATATATTTGCATCGATCTCCATCAAACTATGATGAAACCATTTTTTTTATTGCCGCTGTTTTTTATCCTTTCAAATATATTGTTTGCACAGGATAAACCGTTGCCTTTTATACAGGTAAAAAATCTGAATAATAAAATTGTTGTTAGCTGGATAAACGACTACACAAAACCAATTACAGCCCTCAACATACAACGATCTTACGACAGTTTGCAAAATTATACCACTATAGGAAGTGTGCTGAGCCCACAAAGCAGAGAGAATGGTTTTGCAGATGCAAACTTTCCTTACAATAAAATGTATTACAGGGTTTTTGTTTCTTTTGAGGGTGGATCGTATATTATTACCGCTTCTGCAAGACCCGTAAAGGAATTCTATGCAGCCGATAATGCATTATCTGAAAAATATCCATGGCTGGTTTCCAACAGAGATTCGAGCATTGTTTTTCCACCTTCAAAG
>JANLVW010000104.1:0-1490 GCA_031364205.1 Ferruginibacter sp. | reverse complement strand
TGCAATAAGCAGACAGAGAAATAGTTTAGTCATACGATTTTTTAAACAATTATTAATCCAACAATAAAATGTTTTGTAAGGCTTTACATTTATGCTATAAAAAAAGTTATACTCACTGTGAGATGATGTTTCCTCATATTTTATTTCTGTAAAAAGCAAAACCTTTTTCCTATGGGTAGAAAAAAGGTTTTCTTAATAGTAGAATCTAAATTAATTATCGGGTGTTAACGATGCACCGTTTACCACAGGGCTTATCTGCACTACGCTTGTAGTGCTGTTTGTTTTACCTGCATTATCTGTAACTCTTGCTTTGATGGTTACAAATGTTTTACCTGCCGGCATCATTAGTGAACCACCAACAGTCCAGCCAAAAGTGCTGCGTACAAATCCTGATGGGTCTATCTCACTGCCTGCGATATTAAACACAGGAGTAAGATTTCCGCCTGCTACAATGATATTTCCGGTTGGCTGTAATAAAGGCACATCAAAGGTTACAACTAATCCGGGCACAAATCGGTTAGGTCCTATAGAAGATTGGGTAGGATCTACAATTGTTCCTCTTGATGCATCAGGTTTCCCTTCGCCATTTTCATTTACACCAATACCTGCTCTTGTTCTATCAAGTGCAGAAACCTGCACAAAGAATAATGCACCGCTAACAGGTGGCGCAGGAGATGTTGATGGGCCTGTAGAAACACTGGTAGGAAGTGCAGGTGCAAACATTGTAACTACCGGGCCGTTTGGATCATCTGCTCCACTGGTATTTAAACCTGCAACTGCCAAAGGCGTTAATGCCTGCCCGCTTGTAGCAATACCTGCACCGCTTGCAACTGCTAAAGTAATTTTATCGGTTCCGGTTTTACCAGCCTTATCAGTAACAGACACAGTGATAGTAAACTGGCTGATACCATCTGGAATAGATTCAAGCACATGCCATGCAGTCCAGATAGTTACGCCTGCACCCGGCGAATCATCTGTGCCTCCAATGTTAAACAAAGCTGCAAGGTTAGTATTTTTTGAAATCACGCCACCGTCAGGTTTAATTAAATCGCAATCGAATGTAACATTAAGCGTAGGCATGTTTGGGTTAGCACTTCCTAAAAGAGCAGTGTTGCGTATGTTCAACCCTTTTTTGGTAATTACGTTTGAGCTGTCGTGGGTTATAATCTGCACATCTATCATAAACCCGCTGCTATTAAAGCTTCCAGAGCCAATTTTGCCTTCTCCTTTGGTAACTTTCGCTCCGGCAACAGGTGATACAATTTTAACTGTTGGAGAAGTATCTACAATGGTATCGGTAGTTTTGTCCTTTTTACATGATGCTCCAACCAATAACATGGTAAACAATAATAGATTTTTAAATGTTCTCATTTTTTAATTTTAAATGAATAGTGAGGGATGTTTTACTTATTATAAAACCATCGTACCTGCAACAAGGATAGTTGCCTCTTAAAAAAATTATTTAAATCTTTTTTTACTTAATCTATTTT
>JANLVW010000092.1:0-5764 GCA_031364205.1 Ferruginibacter sp. | reverse complement strand
GGCGGGGGTGCATTGCTACGTGGGCTCGATAAAAGAATTGCAAATAAAATAAAGTTACCGGTGCATGTTGCTGATGATCCACTGAAAAGTGTTGTAAGAGGTACCGGTATTGCACTTAAAAATTATGACAGATACCCGTTTGTAATGAGGTAGTTTAAATTATAAATGTTGATTGATAAATTATAAATTTTTAGTCATACAGCATACAAAATTTATAATTTATTATTCATAATACTTCTTCTTTCTGTGAGTAACATTTTTCTTTTTATCAGGCGGTATGCCAATCTTTTAATCTTCCTGTTTTTACAGGTTCTCTCAATTTATTTTATTGTGAGTTACAGTAAATACCATGAAGCGGCTTTTGGTGATACTGCTAATAAATTTACAGGTCGCATTAACAAGCAAGTAAACCGGGTCGAGTATTATTTTCAGCTAAAAAAAACCAACGATTCTCTTTTAAAAGCCAATGAAGTTTTATACAATAAACTAAGGAGTAATTATAATATTAATGACTCCTTAAATAAGATGGTAATTGATACCATGCGCATAGATTCTGTTTTACGTTTCCGAAAATTTAATTATTTAAATGCAAAAGTTATTGCAAACAGCGTTGCTGCGCAAAGCAATTTCATTGTTATTACCGGAACCAATGTTCATACATTTAAAAAAGGTATGGGCATAGTAGGCATAAACAACGATGTGGTGGGTGTAATAACAGAAGTAAACGGCGACTATGCGGCGGTAATGAGTTTATTGCACAAAGACAGTAAATTAAGTGGTAAACTTTTAAAAACCGACGAAACAGGGACTTTAAGCTGGGACGGTAAAAAACCCAACATTCTTACGCTCAATAACATTCCTAAGAGTGCAAAGATTTCTATTGGCGATACCATTATTACCAGCGGCTTTAGTGCCATTTTTCCTAAAGGGATTATGATTGGCAGAATAACCGATATTAAACCTGAAACCAGCAACAACAATTACAGAATTACTTTAAAATCTGCTGCCAATTTTTATAACCTGGAATATGTTTATGCTATAGAAAGTGCAGATGCAGATGCGGTAAAAACGATTTTAGATAAAGCCAAAGCCTCAGTAAATTAAATGAGTATTCTTGTAAAAAATATATTAAGGGCTGTGTTGTTTTTGTTTGTACAGATTTTTGTTTTAGACAAAATACACCTGCACCAAATGGTAACGCCATATCTTTATTTTTTATTTATTTTATGGTTGCCTTTTAAAATGCAGCGTACCTGGTTAATGATCATTGCATTTATTTACGGTTTTATATTGGATAGTTTTTGGCACAACCCGGGTTTTCATGCAGCAGCATGTGTACTTATTGCTTATGTAAGACCTTTTTTGGTAAATATTTTTATTCCGCAGGAAGGGGCTGATGCTAATTTTGAAGAGCCTTCTATTAAAAGTATGGGCGGGCTTTTGCCTTACATTATTTTTATGGGTATTCTTAGTTTTTTACACAACGCATGGCTGTTTTTACTGGAGGCTTGGCAGTTTGGTAACATCTGGTATTTTTTAGTAAAAACAGTTTTATCTACAGTAATAAGTTTACTGTTAATAATAATTACCGAATTGATTTTTGTAAGAAAGCAAAAGTTTAGAACGAATACAGTGTAGCTGTGATGATAAAAGGTTTTCTTGGTAAAAAAATGAAATACTTTAACATGTTGAATATTGATAAAAAGATGAAGGGCTGCGCTGCTTAGGCGAAAATCGTTTTTGCTGCCTTTGAGCAAAAACATTGGAGGCGGGCAGCGATCAAAAGTTCCTATTATTTCTTAGTTTAATGCCCCTAATAAAAATTATCTTACATAATAGTCACCATCCAATAAAAAACATATTTACAATTCACAACCTCACAGTTCACCACTTCACAATTCACTAATTCATGTCCGCCTTTAACCAGTCCCGAAAAAATATTGTGGTTTTTGTGTTTGTGCTTATGTTTATTGTAATAATAGCACAACTTGCACACCTGCAACTTTTTTCGTCAGACCTGCGCCTGCAAGCAGATGCACAGGGAACTTTTAGGAAAGTTATTTATCCTGACAGAGGAATAATATACGACAGACATAAAAAATCAATTTTACAAAATACCATTATTTATGATTTAATGGTTACACCAAACAAATTAAAAGGTGTGGATACAGCAGCCCTTTGTAAAATTTTAAATATTGATACGGCGCAATTCAACAAAAAAATAGTAGAGGTAATTATTAAAAATGGTCGTACAAGAACTTCAGTTTTTGAAGCTTTGTTAAATGATGATAAACAGGCAATGCTCAATGAAAGTATGTATCTCTTCACACCTGGTTTTTACCTGCAGGAAAGATCGGTAAGAAGTTACCCATTTAATGCTGCAGCAAATGTGCTTGGCTACACTGCAGAAGTAGATACTAATTTTTTAAAAAAACATAAAAATGAAGGTTATGTATCCGGCGATTATGCAGGCATGACGGGTTTTGAAAGAAGCTATGAAATAGTGCTCATGGGCGTACGGGGAATTGAGTATTGGAAAAGAGATAATAAAAACAGGCTGACAGAAAAACTGGATAACGGAAAATATGATACGGTTCCCATTGCAGGAAATAATTTGCATACCTCTCTGGATATTGAACTTCAGGAACTTGGAGAAAAATTAATGCAGAATAAACTGGGCGCCATTGTAGCAATAGATCCTAAAACGGGCGGAATCCTTGCAATGGTTAGTGCACCGACTTATCAACCAAAATTTTTAACCGGTAGTGAAAGAAGAAAACATTTTTCTGAATTATTTTTAAATCCTGCTTTGCCACTGCTTAATAGAACGGTAAGTGCAACATATTCTCCGGGATCAACCTTTAAAACTTTGCAGGCTTTAGTTGGCTTACACGAAGGTGTTATAACCCCAAGTTTTCAGGTAAGCTGTAGTGGTGCTTTTTATGGGTGTGGTACTGGTAAGCCAATGAGGTGTCTGGATTTTGGAACCTTTAATTTACGCAGCGCCATAACAGTATCTGACAATACATACTTTGCAACAGTTATGCAACGGGTAATAAACAACCCTATATTTCCAACAGTTGACAGCAGTTTGGCAAGCTGGGACAGATACATGTATGCATTTGGGCTTGGGCATAAATTGGGGGTTGATGTTCCCTCAGAAAAAAAAGGTAACATACCAAGACCGCAGGATTATGATAAAGTATTTGGAAAAGGCCATTGGAATTATTGCAGTTTTAGATCAGTAAGTATTGGACAGGGCGAAGTAGATGTTACACCTCTACAGGTTGCCAACGAAATGGCATACATAGCTAATAAAGGTTGGTATATTACTCCGCATGTAGTTGATTCTATTGAAGGCGGAGATAAATATGCAATACTTGAACAGTACAGAAAACACCATGACCCAATTGATATTCCTGATAGTATTTTTGATGTGGTGCATGATGGAATGCAGGGAGTATTAGAAAAAGGAACCGGTGGCAATGCAAAAGTAAAAGGCATAACTATTTGTGGTAAAACAGGTACAGTAGAAAATTATTACAGAGGCGTAAAACAGGAAAATCATTCGTTCTTTTGCGCTTTTGCACCTAGAGAAAATCCAAAAATTGCCATTATGTGTGTGGTGGAAAACAGTGGTCGTTTTGGCGGTACTTATGCCGCCCCAATTGCAGGTTTAATGATTGAGAAATATTTAAATGATTCTATTACGGATAAAGAAAGACTGGCAAAAATTGAAAGCCTTTCAAAATTAACTTTAATACCAAAACGTATTTATGTAGAAGTCAGAAAACAGGATTCTCTGCGTCACTCAAAAGATTCTGCTTATTTAATAGCGAAAGGATTTATAAAAATAATTAAAGATACAACAGGGATAGATGATGGTGAAGATGAAGTAGGACTAACAAAATTAATAAAGGATAAAAAAGACAAAGAAAACAGAGATAATAAAAAAAAAGAGGATCCAATAAAACCTGAAGCCATATTACCGGGCAAACAAAATCAGGTAGTACAAGATTCAGTTACAAAACTTGATAATTAAATGTACCAAAAGAATATTTCTATTACAAAAGGCAACGATAAAGTCATGTTGGTATTATATGCTATACTTATTTTGATAGGGCTTGTATGTATTATTTCTGTAGAATATAAAAGTACAGATAATTTTGTACAGACATTTTTTGGATTTAAAAAAAATTACAGCAAACAGTTTTTCTTTTTTGTGGCATGTTGTTTAGTAGGCGCATTTATATTATTAACTGACAGTAAATTTTTTACAGCAACTGCTAACCTTTCTTACGTAATAGGTATTATACTTATACTTGCTACGTTTGTTGTGGGTAAAGAAATAAAAGGTTCTAAAAGCTGGATTCCACTTGGTTTTATGAACCTCCAACCTGTTGAACTCTGTAAAATATTTACAGCGCTGGCGTTATCAAAGTTTCTCTCTTTGCAGGATACCGATTTCAGCAAACCAAAATCGCAGATAATTGCAGCTGCCATATCTTTTACGCCTGCTGCTCTCTCTATTTTACAGGGAGAAACAGGATTGGCGTTGGTTTATTTTTCTTTTTTAATACCAATGTACAGAGAAGGGTTACCGCCCGGATATTTAATAGCAGGTATTTTAATGGCAGTTTTATTAGTGGTGTCCTTGTTGTTTCATACAAAAACATTACTTATTGTGTTTACAGTTTTAGCCACAGTTTTAGTCTTGTTAAACAGAAAACAAATAAAACGGAATAGAGATATTTTATTTGTAATTGTTGGTGTATGGCTTTTTTGTGCAGCCTTTGTAGGCATTGGTGTTCCTTTTGTATTTAATAAAGTTTTTAAGAAATATCAAGCGGATAGAATTTTCAGTATGGTAGGTGTTGAAAATCCATTTACAGATAACCGAACAGGTACCCTGAGCCCTGAAGAAGAAAAATTAAAACAAAGAAAAAATGCCCAGCAGAATTATAATGTAAAGCAATCTAAAATAGCAATAGGTTCGGGTGGCTTTTCCGGTAAAGGATTTTTAAAAGGCACACAAACACAAGGCGATTTTGTACCGGAGCAACACACTGATTTTATTTTTACATCAGTTGGAGAAAATTTCGGTTTTTTGGGAACAATCTTTTTAATGCTTTTATATTTAGGACTGTTACTACGGATTGTATTTATTGCAGAGCGGCAGAGAAGCTCTTTCAGTAGGGTTTATGCATACTGTGTGGCGGGAATAATATTTTTTCATGTGGCAGTAAATGTTTGCGTTACCATTGGGCTTGCACCTGTTATCGGTATTACACTGCCGTTAATGAGTTATGGTGGATCATCATTAATCACATTTACCATTTTAATTTTTATTTTGATTAAGTTAGATGCAGACAGACAAATGGTTTTAAGGTAAAAAAAATTTCGAATAAAATGGTGAAACAAAAAATACCTTTAGCCTTATTTCTAACGTATAGTCTGATATTTTAGTCTTGAATCGTTTATCTTTTGTCTTACATCTAAATTATCAACTCTATCCTCTTTTCTATGAAAATAATTCCCCTCAGCGAAGGCGCTTTTACGATAGATAAAACAAAAGTGTTTATCCCGTTTAATAAAGAAAAAGATGATTTGCAGGATAGGGCTTTAGGCAGTTTGCTTGTAGAGGTTCAACCGTTTTGCATCATCACAAAAAAAGATATTTTATTAATAGATACCGGGTTGGGTTTTAGCAATGCAGATGGAATTTTACAGATCCATCAAAATTTAAAAAATAGTGGCATTGATC
>JANLVW010000091.1:0-6037 GCA_031364205.1 Ferruginibacter sp. | reverse complement strand
CATTCGCTGGATTGGTACAGCAATAATTTCCCGGGCGTACCTTATCCATTCCCAAAAAGTACCATAATACAGGGCTTCGCAGATATGGAGTATCCGATGATGGCAAATGACAGTCCGCAGGATGATGATGTGATGCAGCGTTTTATTGCCGAGCATGAAGTTGGGCACAGTTATTTTCCTTTTTATATGGGTATAAACGAACATCGCTATGGTTTTATGGATGAAGGCTGGACAACGGCTTTTGAAAACATGATTGCACAGGATGACATGGGGAAGGAAAAAGCAAATAAATTCTTTCAGCAGTTTAGAGTTGCCAACTGGGCATTAAACCCAACTGATGAATCTCAGATTCCCATTATAACTCCCGTAAATGTTTTGAGTGGACAGGCAATGGGCAACAATGAATACGGCAAACCTGCATTGGCTTATCTGGCATTAAAAGATATGTTGGGCGATGAGTTATTTAAAAAGTCTCTGTATGGTTTTATGGATCGCTGGAATGGTAAACACCCAATTCCATGGGATATGTTTAATAGTTTCTCCAATGTATCGGGCAAAGATTTAAGCTGGTTTTGGAACAACTGGTTTTTTACAAGTAATTATATGGATGTTGCTGTAGAAAATGTAGCTGTTATAAAAACCGGTTACAGCATAAACATAAAAAATGTTGGCGGGTATGTTATGCCTGTAAATGTTGTGATTGAATAT
The DNA here is from genome assembly GCA_031364205.1 of Ferruginibacter sp. Lineage (GTDB taxonomy): Bacteria > Bacteroidota > Bacteroidia > Chitinophagales > Chitinophagaceae > Ferruginibacter. The sequence goes on along the minus strand of JANLVW010000091.1, from coordinate 5,329 downwards.
GCTGATGGCAGTAAAGAAACAATACACCAAACTGCAGGTATTTGGGAAAAGAACCAACAGACAACTACGATTAACATCAACACAAAAAAGAAGATTACGTATTTAAATTTAGATGGTGATTTATACATGGATGCCAATAATAAAGACAACAGCTGGGGCACAAAAAAATTGGATCCAAATGCATTAAAAACTACTGATCTGGATAAATATCTGGGTGTATATTCTACCAAACAAATACCAATTAAAATTACATTTTCAAAAGAAGATACAGATTTATATGCAGAAGCTAGCGGGCAGGATAAATTTCCATTAACAACCGGCCAAAAAAATACTTATACATTTCCGCCTGCAGGAATTGAAATAATATTTGATACAGATAAAAACGAAATGACATTGAAGCAGGGTGGAGGTGTGTTTGTTTTTACCAAAGAAAAATAAAAAGGGGAGAATAATTTTATTAATCTTCATTGTGTGGAATGGTGCAAACCGTTAGGGAAGTTGTAGAAATTATTGAAAATAAAATATTCAAATTTGTTTCTACAGTTCTTAATAATTCCCCTAAATTTGCACCTCATTTGCGGATATGGCGAAATTGGCAGACGCACTAGACTTAGGATCTAGCGCCGCAAGGCATGTAGGTTCGACCCCTATTATCCGCACATATTTAACTTCCTTCCGCTCAATCGGGAGGATTTTTTTTACTTTCCCGCCAAAGGCGGAACAAAAAAAACAATAAAATGGCAACAGTAGAAAGAGTAAACACCGGTTTATTAAACGATAAACTAACCGTAAAACTTAATAAAGAAGATTACCTGCCTTCGTTTGAAAAAAAGCTGAAGGAATACAGTAAAACAGCAAACATTCCGGGTTTTCGTAAAGGAATGGTGCCTGCAGGAATGATTAAAAAAATGTATGGCGCAGGATTGTTTCAGGATGAAGTATTGCGTACAATAGAAAAACAACTGTACACTTATCTTGATAAAGAAAAACCTGAAATTTTTGCTCAGCCGCTTCCGTTGGAAAATGAATTGCAAAAACTGGATATGAACAGTCCCGGCGATTTTGATTTTTCTTTTGAAATAGGTTTGAAGCCCGCTTTTACTTTAAGCGATATAGCTAAAGCTTCTTTTACCCGCAATACAGTATCAGTTACTGACGAAATGGTTACTGAAGAAATAAACCGCATGCAACTGAAAGCCGGTAAAATGCAGGAGAAAGAAACAATAGATAATGAAGAAGATGTTATCAATGTTTTATTAACAGAGTCTGATGAAAACAGTATTGGAATTGAGGGTGGTGTTATAAAAGATATATCTGTACCGGTAAAATTATTTAACTCAAAAATGCAAAAGCAGTTAATGGGCAAAAAGGCCGGAGATAGTTTTGTTTATCAATTGGAGAGTGCTTTTGAAGGAGAAAATCTTGTAACAATCTTGAAGGATTTAGATTTGAAAAATAATGATACAGCGCCTGCTAAAAAATATTTTCAGCAGGAAATTAAAACAATCGGAATTGTAGAAAAGAGAGAAATGAACGAGGAGTTTTTTAATGAAGTTTATCCAGGTAAAAATATTAAAACAGAAGAGGATTTAAAAACTGCTTTAAAAGAAGAGATACAAAAATACTGGGATGCACAATCTCGCAACCAGCTGCATGACCAGCTCTATCATAATTTGTTGGAGCAAACCAAAATGGAATTTCCAAAAGAATTTCTTACACGTTGGTTAAAAACAGGTGGCGATAAACAAAGAACGCATGAAGAGGCTGAAGCGGAATATCCAACATTTGAAAACCAGTTAAAATGGACCTTAATAAGTGATACTATTATAAAAGAAAATAAGCTGGATGTAAGTGAAGAAGAACTTCGTGCAAGTTTAAAAGAGGAAGTGAGCCGTTATTTTGGGAATATGAATATGGGCGAAGATATGAGCTGGTTAGAAAGTTATATTGACCGTATGATGAAGGATGAAAAGCAAATTGACGCAACATACCGCCGTTTGGTAACTGAAAAATTATTTGGTTGGGCGGAAGGGCAGGCAAAACCTACAGAAAAGACAGTAACATCTGAAGAGTTAATAGCTATGCAGCACAATCACCAACACTAATATTCTTAAATTTTATAAAAAAATCCTCTTGTTTTCACAAGAGGATTTTTTGTTAGCGTAATTTGTTACTCAGAAATCTCTTCAAAACATAGAATTCAATTTCTCCTTGAGAGAATGGAGGGGCTAAATTTTTGTTAACGCCGTAACTTTTAGAATTCAATAACGTTTAAGAAATAGTAATAGCATTACATTTAATATACAATAAGATTAATCATTATGAAAAAAATACTACTTGCAATTATCATTTTTGCCGCAGGTTACGCTGCCTCAGCTCAGGAACTTGCACCTGACCAAAATCCTAATTACAAAGTAAGCATGGAGAAATACCAGGCTTCAAAAACAAACATGCAAACGGCCATGAATACAACTGTGCAGGAAACTTACAAAGCGTATGACTGGCGCAATGCTAAGGCAGAGCGAAAAGCAGAACGCAAAGCTGACCGCAGAGAAAACAGATTACTTAATAATTACAACCAGCGCTATTACGATCCATATAATAACAATGGAAGAAGCAATTATGGCAGACCTTACCAATACCGCCATTACAATGGCTGGAGATGGTAATTAATTTGTAACTGATATTTTACACCCCTAAAACAAACAATTATGAAATCTATATTTACAATATTTACGCTTGCTTTATTTTTAGGATTGGCATCATGCAGCCATAAAGTTTCTCGTATAGACCCTGCAAGTACGCCTGATATTAATGGCAGCTGGAACAATACAGACAGCCGCATTACTGCAGAAGAAATGATAAACCAATCTTTAACCGATAAATGGTTGAGCGATTATGTGCAGGCCAAAGGAAAAAAGCCTGTCCTAATTGTTGGGTTTGTTACTAACAAAAGTCATGAACACATAGAAGCCGAAACTTTCATGAAAGATCTAGAGCGTTCATTTATTACAACGTCAAAAGTTGGGCTAGTGCAGAGTGGGAAAAAGCGGGAAGAATTGCGCTCTGAAAAAGCAGACCAGCAAACAAATGCATCTGCCAGCACAATGAAAAAATTTGGACTGGAAAAAGGTGCAGATTATATTCTTCAGGGTTCTATAAACTCTATAGTAGATTCTTACAAAAAGAAAAAAACAATAACCTACCAAATAAATCTTGAGCTTACTGATATTCAAACAAATGAGGTTGTTTGGATAGGTGATAAGAAAATAGCCAAGTATGTAAAAAATTAATTCGCAGCATCAGTCACTTGTCTAAAAATTTTTACTGATGAAAAATTTATTTAAACGAACATTGACAGCATGGCTGTTAGTGCCCTTTGTTTTTTCCTGCAACAGCTACAACAAATCAATGATGTCTTATTATGCAAATGTAAAGGCGCATAATTATGACAAAGCTTTGCATAGCATAGAAAAAAATAAGCTTATAAGAAAAGATAGAAATGCATTGCTGTATAATATGGAAATGGGCAAACTGTATTTTTTAAAAAATGATGCTGAAAAGAGTAATTTGTATTTAAACCGTGCAGATGGTATTGTTGAAAACAACAGTAAATCATTTAAAGATATTGCCCTGGGTAACCTTTTAAATCCCATGCAGCAAACTTACAGGGGCGAAGATTTTGAACAGTTTATGCTTCATTATTACAAAGCTTTAAATTATACAAAGCTCGGGCAAATAGATGAAGCAGTAGTGGAAGCAAGACGCATTACGCTATCAGCCAATACACAAAATGACAAATTTACCAACAAAGAAAACCGTTATAGTAAAGATGCGTTTGCTTTAAACCTGCAAGGCATGATTTATGAAATGGCAGGCGATGTAAACAATGCTTTTATTTCATACAGAAATTCTGCAGATATTTATTTAAAAGCTTCCAATAATTATTATGGCGTAAAAATGCCGCAACAGTTGCAGCAGGATTTATTGCGTACAGCAACAGCTATGGGTTTTAATGGAGAAGAAAAACGCTATGAAAAATTATTTAATGTAGGATATATAGAAACCAAAACTGTAAAGAATGAATTGATTCTTTTTATTGAAGAAGGAGAAGCGCCTGTAAAAGAAGAGAAAAATTTCATAGTCACTGCGGGTTCAAACGGTGTAAACAGTTTTAATTATGTAGATGCAGATGGGCGGAATGCGAACTTTAATTTTAATGCAAACGCTTATGGAATTAACGAAGATAAACTTACATCATTGCGTGCTTTCAGGTTGTCTCTTCCTTCATATAAATTGCAGTATCAACAGCAGGCTGGCATAACAGTAAATGCTAATGGGCTGCAATACACGCCGCAACTTGCACAAAATTTTAACAGCATAGCGGTTAATGTTTTAAAAGAACGTTTTGTTACAGAAATGGCCAATGCTCTGGCAAGGCAATTAACAAAAAAGCTTATTGAAAAAGGTACACAGGCATTAGCAGAAAGCGTTGCAAAAAACAATACCCAAAAACAAACTTTAGACAGTTCCGAAACAACAAAGGAAAAGCAGAAAAAAGAAAATAAGCAAAAAGTGGAAATGGTTGGAGAGGTTGCAGGTCTTGTAATGAATGTGTTTAATACTGTTTCAGAAAAAGCTGATACCCGCAACTGGCAAAGCCTACCGGCATTCGTAAGTTATATACGTGTACCCTTACAGAAAGGAGAAAATGTCATTACAGTCAACTATAATGGCGAACCAATTTCTTTAAAAGTAAACGGCGGCAAAGGGTTACAATTGAAAGCTGTTGTAGTTAATTGAGGAAAAATTTTACTCTCATTATATTTCTCATTAATAATTAATATCAATTTTAATAAACACTTTATAACTTCATTATACCCGTTAGTAAAACTGCAAATGGGTATTTTTTACTAATTTATTTTTTATGTTGAAATTGATTTTTGCTATTTTGTTGATCCTCGTTTCGTTGTTGGTATTGTTTCCTGCACCTGCAAATATTTTATGGCTGGTTGCTGTAGTGCTTACAAATTTTCCATATGTTTTTATCATGCTTGCTACAATTTCTTTTTCCTTGGGAACGAAAGCAACAAAATACCATTGGCCAATAATGCTCATCAGCCTCGCTGCATTAATCATTTTTTCATTACCGGTTGTTGCGGCTTATCGCCAGAAAAAAGATGTTCCGCTGATTATGAAAAATATTTTTCCGGTAAAAGATGATAGCAGTTTGCCAACTGTTTTTAGTTTTTTTAAAATGTTTTCTGCCAATGCCAATGTGCCCTACAAAACATTTATTTAAAAAAATATTGATGCTAAAGATTTGACT
>JANLVW010000080.1:0-2066 GCA_031364205.1 Ferruginibacter sp. | reverse complement strand
TTAGGAGAGCTTGGTTACAAAGTAAAATCATTTTGTTTTCAGGACAGCGCAAGACGTGCTCACAGTATTGCAGCTCAGGGTGGAATAAATGCCGCAAAGAATTACCAAAATGATGGTGATTCTGTTTTCCGTTTATTTTATGATACCGTTAAAGGTGGTGATTACCGTTCGAGAGAAGCAAATGTTCACAGACTGGCCGAAGTAAGCACTTCAATAATTGACCAGTGTGTTGCACAAGGTGTTCCTTTTGCAAGAGAGTATGGTGGTTTGCTTAGCAACCGTTCCTTTGGTGGAACACAGGTACAGCGTACCTTTTATGCTGCTGGTCAAACAGGACAGCAGCTCTTACTTGGTGCATATAGCGCTGTTGAAAGACAGGTGGCTTTGGGTAATGTAACGATGTACAGACGCCACGAAATGCAGGATGTGGTTTTAATAGATGGCATTGCAAAAGGTATTATAGCCAGAAATCTTGTAACGGGAGAATTAGAAAGACACGGTGCACATGCAGTATTGCTTTGTACCGGTGGTTATGGTAATGTATTTTATTTAAGTACAAATGCCATGGGCAGTAATGTTACTGCTGCATGGAGAGCTCATAAAAAAGGTGCATTTTTTGGTAATCCGTGTTTTACACAAATTCACCCAACATGTATTCCTGTAAGCGGAGACCATCAAAGTAAACTTACATTAATGAGTGAAAGTTTGAGAAATGATGGAAGAATTTGGGTGCCTTTAAAACAAGCTGATACAAGAAAGGGTTCCGAAATACCTGAAGAAGAAAGAGATTATTATTTAGAAAGAAGATACCCTGCATTTGGAAATTTGGTTCCAAGAGATGTTGCCAGCCGTGCTGCTAAAGAGCGTTGTGATGCAGGTTATGGTGTAGGTACAACAAAGATGGCCGTATTTTTAGATTTTGCAGATGCTATAAAAAGATATGGACGGATTGAAGCAGGTAAAAAAGGAATCACGGATATGCCTGAAAAGGATATTATTGCATTGGGTAAAGATGTTGTAGCGGAAAAATATGGTAACCTTTTTGAAATGTATGCGAAGATTACAGGAGAAAATCCTTACGAAATGCCAATGCGCATTTATCCTGCGGTACATTATACAATGGGCGGGCTTTGGGTTGACTATGAGCTACAGACTACTATTACTGGATTGTATGCTTTAGGAGAAGCAAATTTTAGTGACCATGGAGCTAACAGATTAGGCGCATCTGCATTAATGCAGGGACTTGCTGATGGTTATTTTGTTATACCATATACACTCGGTAATTATCTTGCTGATGAAATTCGTAACGGTGCAGTAGACCCCAACCAACAGGCATTTTTAGATACAGAAAAATTGGTTACAGAAAGAATAAACAAATTATTAGCCATAAAGGGTACAAAAACTGTGGAAAGTTTTCATAAGAGACTTGGAAAGATTATGTGGGATAAGTGCGGGATGGCCCGTAATGCAGAAGGATTAAAACAGGCTATTGCAGAAATAAGAGGCTTGAAAGCAGAGTTTTGGACTGATGTGCTAGTGCCGGGTGAAGTAAATGAAATGAATCCTGAATTAGACAAAGCGGGTAGAGTTGCTGATTTTATTGAACTTGGGGAACTAATGTGTATTGATGCACTGGACAGAGAAGAAAGCTGTGGTGGACATTTTAGAGAAGAAAGTCAGACTGAAGATGGAGAAGCAAAACGTGATGATGCAAATTACGCCTATGTTGCTGCTTGGGAAAACAAAGGAGATAGTGGATGGGCTTTACATAAAGAAGATCTAAGTTTTGAAATTGTAAAACCTACTCAAAGAAGTTATAAATAGTTATTGGTTATAAATTTAATCAACCCTATAAAAGTTTATTCTATATGGAGCATTACCACATGAACCTCACCCTGAAAGTTTGGCGTCAAAAAAATAACAAAGCAAAAGGAAGTTTTGAAACATACAAGGTAAAAGACATCTCATCTGAAATGAGTTTTTTAGAAATGTTTGATGTCTTGAATGAACAACTAATCTTGGAAGGTAAATCTCCAATAGCATTTGATCATGATTGCAGAGAAGGA
>JANLVW010000079.1:0-6254 GCA_031364205.1 Ferruginibacter sp. | reverse complement strand
TGATTCTCTCATTAATCTTTTTATTTTGTTTCTGTCTGTAGCTTTTTTAAAAATTTTAGTGCTCGCAGAAAAACCGGCTTTTAGTTTATTTTCATTCTCAACATTCATCCAAAATACTCTAAATGGAAAATTGGAAAAGCTTTTTCCTTTAGTAAACATGATATCAATGGCCTTGCGGCTTTTGAGCCGATCAGTTTTTTTTAAAAAATATCGTTGAACCGTAAGCAAATCTGTAAGTGGTTTTAGAATGCGGTTAAAATTAAGCTTTATGACCCACCTTAAATAATATCGTAATTTTTATAAAAAAAGGTTGAGAATCATTTTTAATTTTTTTATACTTGTGTAGAGATTAAACCTCATATACATCCCCAAAATATTAATTAGAAAAAAAGAAAGACTTTTTTAATTGAACATCATAAAAATAAAAAATGGCAAACTATTTTCTATGTATTTATACAAAAACGAATTTTTATGAAACCAAATATTGGTATTACACCTCAGAATCTAACAAAAGTTACAGAAATTTTATCCGCAATATTAGCAGATGGAATGGTGCTTTACATTAAAACACGAAAATTTCATTGGAATGTAGCTGGCGAAAGTTTTATGGAATATCATAAACTGTTTGAAAGCCATTACAAAAAGCTGGAAGAAGGGGCAGATGAGATCGCAGAAAGAATAAGTAAGTTTGGCTCTATGGCAATTGGAACTACAAAAGAATTTTCTGAGATGTCACAATTAAAGGAGTTTCCCGGAAAATATCCATCATCTTCTGAGATGCTTAAAGAGTTATTAAATGACCATGAAACCATTATTAAAACCTTGCGTAAAAAAATAGATGAATGTGCTGATAAATTAAAAGATGCTGGTACAGCAGATTTTTTAACCGGGCTTATGGAGGAGCATGAAACTTTAGCATGGACACTGAGAAGATACCTTCGTTAGTTTTTTGCAAGTATTATCCAAACAAAAAAGCCACTCTTTTAAAAGTGGCTTTTTTGTTTGGGATCTCATTATTTATATTGAGGCATAATTCCATTTGCCAAATCTGTCATCTTCTTTAAACCATCTTCAGGTAAATTACCCTTTTTAAACTCCGCCATAACTTCAGGCAATTTGTTTTCCATTTCTGTTAAAAAATGTTCTTCAAATTCTTTTACTTTTTTTACAGCTACATTTTTCATTAACCCCTGTGTTCCAAGATAAATGATGGCTACCTGTTTTTCTACGGCGTATGGAGTGTATTGTGGTTGTTTTAAAATTTCTACATTACGAGCACCTTTATCAATTACGTTTTTAGTAGCAGCATCTAAGTCACCACCAAATTTAGAGAATGCTTCAAGCTCGCGGTAAAGTGCCTGATCTAATTTTAGTGTACCTGCCACTTTTTTCATTGATTTAATCTGTGCATTACCACCCACACGGCTTACAGAAATACCTACGTTAATTGCCGGTCTGATGCCTGCATTAAATAAATTTCCTTCAAGGAAAATCTGTCCGTCTGTAATTGAGATTACGTTTGTAGGAATATAAGCAGAAACGTCACCAGCTTGTGTTTCAATTATTGGTAATGCAGTAAGCGAACCACCACCTTTAACAAGATGCTTGATAGATTCGGGCAAATCATTCATTTGGCGTGCAATTTCATCTTTGGAAACCAATTTTGCGGCTCTTTCAAGCAAACGGCTGTGTAAATAAAATACATCTCCAGGATATGCTTCACGACCTGGCGGACGGCGTAATAAAAGAGATACTTCTCTGTATGCTACAGCCTGTTTAGATAAATCATCATAAATTATAAGTGCAGGACGACCGGTATCTCTAAAAAACTCTCCGATGGCAGCACCGGCAAATGGTGCGTAAAATTGTAAAGGGGCAGGTTCAGATGCAGATGCTGCAACAATTGTAGTGTAAGCCATTGCACCATTTTCTTCCAGCGTTTTCATAACTCCTGCAATAGTAGATGCTTTCTGGCCGATAGCCACATATATACAATAAACAGGTTTTCCTGCTGCAAAAAATTCTTTTTGGTTAATGATGGTATCAATAGCAATTGCAGATTTACCGGTCTGGCGATCACCAATAATTAATTCACGCTGTCCACGACCTACAGGAATCATTGCATCAATTGCTTTGATACCGGTTTGTAGCGGTTCTTTAACAGGTTCTCTAAAAATAACACCGGGTGCTTTTCTTTCTAGTGGCATTTCATATAACTCTCCTTGTAGGGGGCCTTTACCATCAATTGGATTACCTAGAGTGTTAATAACTCTTCCGCACATTCCCTCTCCAACTTTAATAGAGGCAATCTGTCCCGTACGTTTAACTTTATCACCTTCTCTAATATCCCCACTGTCGCCCATCAAAACTACACCCACATTATCTTCTTCAAGGTTAAGCGCAATGGCCTTTACACCATTGTCGAATTCTACAAGTTCACCTGAACGAACATTTTTAAGCCCATATATACGTGCAATACCATCACCCACTTGTAGTACAGTACCAACTTCTTCTAAGTTTGCCCCTGCATTAAAATTGCTTAATTGCTGACGAAGGATTGCTGAAATTTCATCCGGTTTAATTTCTATCATAAATTATCTGTTGCGGTTGTTAATTTATATTAAGCTATTAAAAGCTTGATTTTTGGGCGCAAAGGTAGGAGTTAATAGGCGGATGTACAAAAAATATAAGTTTTGTAAATACAAAATTTATATTTCCTAAATACAAAATTTTTAATAGAATTGAGATAAAAATTCAAGGTATGCACTTTTAATTTAAGCCTTTAATGCTTAACTTCATAATAATATAAAAGTAAAGATTTAAAGATTTTAAAATCTTTAAAATATTATACCTAAACAAATTCCTACCATGAAAAAAATTTACTTAAATTATATTTCATTATTTCTGTTGCTAATAGTTTCATGCTCAATTTTATCAGGTTGTAACCACAAATTTGAAAATGAAAGTGATGAAGAAAATGATAAATATGACGGTCCGGATAAAGCTGCTGAGTTTGAGAGAAAAAGAAATACTGATCCTTCTACAGGTGAAGTTTCATATAAAAACATGTGGGATGCTGTTTTGAAAACAGAAAACTTAAAAATTACAAACAATTACAGCAACTCCTCTTCCAAAATATTGGCACCCCTTTCCTGGATAGAAAGAGGCTCTAATAGTGATGCTGTTGGTCCAAGTAACGGTAATTTAAGACCAGGTGGTGGTATTACATCAGGAAGAATGAGGACTGTATGGGTAGATTTAGCTGACGCTACCGGTAAAACTGTATGGGTAGGTGGAATATCTGGTGGGTTGTGGAAAACTAGTGATGTAACTGCCATTGTTCCTCAATGGACTTTAATAAACGACTATTTAAGTAATTTGGCCGTTTCAGGAATTTGTCAAGATCCTACAAATACCAATATTATGTATTTTTGTACCGGTGAGGCTTATTTTACCGGTGGAGGTGTTGGAGGAGTTGGTGTTTTTAAAAGTACCGATCATGGTATAACCTGGACATTGCTACCTAGCAGTTCAACCCTTACGAGATGTACTAAAATATTATGCGATGCTGCAGGTAATGTTTACGTCAGTACAATGGGTATTGCTATAGCTGTAGGTTTACAACGCTCAACAAACGGGGGAACATCTTGGGTAAGTATAAACCCCTTTACCACTACTTCCCGTATTGTAGATTTTGAAATAAGTTCAAACGGTACAATGCATGTAGTTGGTGGACTTAGCTCTGCTGCAGGTATTGGTGGCTATAAATTTTCAGCTAACCCGGCTGCACCTACACCCGTATGGCAATCTGCAATTACTCCTTACCCCATACCGACAGGAAATGGTGCCAGAGTTGAAATAGCCTGCTTAGCAAACACCGTGTACGCTGCAATAAGCAACGCAAATAAAATTGATTCAGTGGCTAAATCTGTAGATGGTGGGCTAAACTGGACGACTACAGCATTAACTGCAACAAATGTTACAGATCTTAATGGAGGACAAGGTCAAGGAACATATTCAAATGGTGTTATTATAGATCCGTCTGATCCAAATACTGTAATTATTGGAAGTTTAAGATTACTTAAATCTACGGATGGGGGAAATACTTTTGATAAAATATCAGAATGGGTAGGTACTACAGGACAGTATGTACATGCCGATATTCATAATATGGCCTGGTATGACAATGGGAACAAATTATTGGTTTGTACTGATGGCGGTTTATTTTATACAGAGAATAAAGGAGTAATTTTTTCAGATAAAAATACAGGGATCAGAATAAAACAATTTTATGGAGTGAGCATACATCCAACTTCAACAAACTATTTTTTAGCAGGTGCTCAGGATAATGGAACACATCAGTTTAATGGAGCAGGCCTTACTTCATCAGTCGAAGTGCTTGGTGGCGACGGGGGTATAACTGCAATTGATCAAAATGAACCTTTATTTCAAACCGGAGCCTACGTTTATGCTAATTTCAGAAGGTCTTCCAATGGAGGAGCCACATGGTCATCCTCCGGTAGTGCAAGTACTTCTGGTCAGTTTATAAACCCATACGATTTTGACAACTTAAGTAATAAAGTATATGCAGGTTATGATGCAGGTCAATATTTGAGGTGGGAGGATCCTCATTCAGGTTTTAAATTCATACCCGTTGTAATAACTGAATTCGGGTCAGCTTCAGTTGCATCTGCAACAGTATCTCCGTACACAGCAAATAGGGTTTATTTTGGGTTGACGAATGGAAAAGTTTTTAAAATTGATAATGCTGACCAAGCAACCCCCACTGTTACAAATATCACTCCTGTAGGTACTGCGCCAGGTTACGTAAACAGTGTAAATATTGGTATTAGTGATCAAGATATTACTGTCACTCTTGCTAATGCATTTTCTTCTTCTACAATAAACGTTTGGAATACAACAAATGGAGGAACAAGCTGGACTGGGATTGATGGTAATTTGCCTGAAATGCCTGTCTATTGGGCATTGTATCATCCCGATACGGATACCAAAATGTATATTGCAACCGAGGCAGGCGTATTCAGCTCAGATTCAATAAATGGGGCGAGTACAGTTTGGACTGCAGAAACTACTTTCCCAACTGTAAAAACAAGCATGCTGAAATATAGATCGAGTGATAGAACAATCGCCGCATCTACCTATGGCAGAGGATTATGGACGGCCATCATTCCAAATTCTTCATGTATCCCTGCTAATATTACTAGTCAGCCTAAAAATGTATCAATTTGCGAAGGAGCTAATACCACTCTTAGTATTATTGCTACCGGTTCTGCAACTCTTTCTTATCAGTGGCAGGTAAGTACAACAGGTACAGTTGGTACATGGATGAATTTAACCAATACTGCACCTTATTCTAATGTTACAACAGCTATGCTAACTATAACATCTGCTACCTTATCATTAAATACTTATCAGTACCAAGTCCTGGTTACAGGTAATTGTGCACCATTAACAGCTACTTCAATCCCTGCAATACTTACCGTTAATACAGGTTCTACTTTAACACTCACCTCTGCTACAGGTACCTCCAACCAAACTGTAAATGTAAATAGTTCTATAACTTCAATTACTTACAATACTGCTGGCGGTGTAACAGGAGCAACTATTACAGGATTACCGGCAGGGGTTAGCGGTAATTACTTGGGAGGTACAAACGGAGTATTCACTATATCTGGAACGCCATCTACAGCAGGTACTTTTACTTATACAGTTACCACCTCAGGCGGTTGTGGTGTCAAAACCTTAACAGGAACAATAACAGTTGTAACTGCTCCTGTACTAACACTTTCTTCTTCGGCAGGAACTGATAATCAAAGTATTTGTATTAATGCTGTATTAACTAATATTTCATACACGTCTACAGGCGGAGTAACAGGAGCTACGGTAACTGGATTACCGACGGGTGTCACCGGCACATATTCGGGCGGCATTTTTACCATAAGTGGCACACCAACTATTGCAGGCACATTCAACTATTCAGTAACCACTTCTGGCAATACTCCAAATGCAGTTACAAATGGAACTATTTTGGTAAAAGCTGCAACAACCCTTTTGCTCACATCTGCACCATCAACAACTTCGCAGACCGTTACGCTTAATTCAGGCATTAATAATATTACATACATTGCTTCCAGCTGTAGTTGTCAAGGGTATAGGAGCTGTTGTTGATGAAACTCCTCCCGTTGCAACCGTATACCATTTAAGATTAACACCCGTTGCAGAAAGTTCAGTTG
>JANLVW010000062.1:0-4010 GCA_031364205.1 Ferruginibacter sp. | reverse complement strand
GCTTTTTCGTTCTCCGTAAAAAAATGCCCTTCCTGTTTATCTTTACCATACCAACCTATGGCTGATGCACTAACAATAACCTTAACTTTGTGATCATTGTTTTTTAAAGTATTTAATATTAATTCGCTGCTGTTTACACGACTGTCACGTATTTCTTTTTTGTATTCTACAGTCCATTTTTTATCCATTACACCTGCTCCTGCCAAGTGTATTATTGCATCAGCTTTTTTTACAGCATTCACATCAATTTGTTTTTCATTTACATTCCACAATGCATAGGATATATTTTTCTGTGTTGCAACATCTTTAAAAGTTCTGGTTAAAATAATTACTTCATAGTTTTTTTCAACCAGTTGCTTTGCTAGTGCTTTTCCTACAAGCCCTGTACCACCCGTTATCAAAATAGTTCTCATTTTATGTTGTTTTATAGATAAAGTTATTTAACAATTTTGTGCCCAAATTTGTTTTTACAATAACATGATAAAGGTTTTTTAAATTCGTAATTTTATAGAAATATATTTCGTCTATGAAACGTAATTTTTTTTTGATAGTTGCTTTCTTTTTTCTCTGTACACTTAATAGTTTTTCTCAAAACATTACCTATTCTGAAATTGAGAAAGCAGACTCCCGAAATATGAATTTTGAAATACTCGGAAATTTTTCTGATAATTTTCTTGTTTATAAAAATCTTAATAGACGCCAGGCGCTTACCATTTATGATAATAATATGGCTATAAAAGAGAATATCAAACTTGACTTTATTTCTGATAGAACTTATAACATTGATTTTCTTGCTTATCCTGATCACTTTTTAATGGTTTGGCAATATGAAAGAGGAAATACTATTTACAGCAAAGCTGCCCGTATGAATGAAGGGGGTAAATTAATAGGTAAAATAATCGATCTTGATACTACAAGGCAAAGTTTTTTCTCCAGTAAAATACATTATTCTTTTACCTGGAGTGAGGATAAAACTAAACTTTTGTTATACAAAACACAGACAAGAAACAATGAGTACACACAAATTACAAAAGTGTATAACGAAAACTTTGTATTGCTTGACAGCAGTAAGAGAATAACAAATTATAATGACAACAGAGAAGATTTTGGCGACCTGTTAATAGACAATGATGGAACTATTCTTTTCCCCAAAGTAAAACAAAACGCAAGAGAAGAATATATAAATACGCTGGAATTAAATTTTAAAAAACTAAAAATCGATAAACTTTTTATTGTAAATATTCCCTTAAACAAACAGCTTATACAAAGCCCGCAGATAAAAATTGACAACCGAAATAAAAACTACATCCTCACTACCTTTTCATACAAAAAAAATGCAGGAAATATTGATGGATTGCTTTCTGCTGTTGTAAGCCGGGATTCTTTTAACATTACAAAACAAACCATCAATATTTTTGACGATTCATTGCGGGCTAAATTATCGGGCAAACCCGATTGGCGTACAGCTTACGATAATTTAAATATTAGAAATGTAATATTAAAAAAAGATGGGGGTTTTATTGTACTTGCAGAAGAGTATTATAAACAAAGGCGTTACGGTAATACTTTTAATGACAGATACAATGGTTTTGATAGCCGCTATTACAATTCTTACTCAGATTATTATTTGTACAACAGAGGTTATTTTGGTTATTACCGACCTTTTAATGACGGTAATGGCAGAGATATAATTTACAATTACAACGATGTTATAAATTTTAGTTTTTCTCCGGAATTAAAGTTGCAGTGGAACAGTGTTATCAACAAAACAACCAGTGATATTGAAAATGATAACTTTCTTTCATTCATAAATATGAATGCAGGTGGGGAAATTTATTTTTTGTTTTTGCAGAAAGATAATAACCGCCAGATTTTGAGCAATTATGCTTTACAACCAAATGGCTCAATTGTACGCAACGCTACTTTAAAAGGCAGAGAAGCCGGTTACAATTTTATGCCCCGGTTATCACGTCAAACAGGAGCCAGACAAATGATTGTACCGTGCATTGTGAGAAACAATATTGCATTTGCAAAAATTGATTTTTAAGTTTGCAGTTCAAAGCAAATAACCACTAATTGTGACAGGCATCTTTAAAGCCAATAACCCTTCAGGTAATGCAATTTTATTTGGGTACGCAATCCTTGTAAAACTTCCCATGTTTCTTAATACCAGTGCCCCACAGTTGCAGGTTATGGACGGAATTTTTTATAAAAATATTTTGCTTCTGCTACAGCCAATCGCTAAAGGGTTTTCAATAATTTATAGCCTTTTTACTTTTATACTGCTTTTTATACAGGCAATAGGGATCAATAAAATAGCGGGCAATTTAAAATTGCAAAAGCAAACCAATTATTTAACCGGTATGAGCTACCTGTTGGTAACATCCTTGTTTAGCGAATGGTTTACTCTTTCAGCACCGCTCGTAGTAAATACTTTTTTAATTTGGATATGGGGTAAACTCTGCACGTTGTATAACGACCCTGGTCCCAAAACAACTATTTTTAATATTGGATTCGTAACAGGGTTAGCATCCTTTATATATTTTCCTTCACTAACTTTTTTGTTGCTTATAATGGTGGGCATAACTATTGCCCGACCTTTTCGTTTGCAGGAGTGGTTCATGGGGCTGGTTGGTATTATTACACCGGTATATTTTTATGCAGCCTTTTTATTTTTAACTAATGATTTTTTTACTTTTCATTTTCCTGGTTTTCACCTTTCCTATCCGCATTTTTTTGGAAATCAATGGGCTTATGCAGCACTTATTTTGGTTGCGTTGGCTACTTTAGTAGGTATATATTTTATCAATATAAATCTAAGCCGGCAGGTTGTGCAAACCCGTAAAAGCTGGCAGTTACTTTTTCTGTATTTAATTGTGGCAGCCTTTGTGCCTTTTATAAATACGGGGCTTAATTTGACATATTGGATTTTGCTTACAGCGCCTGTTGCACCCATAATTGCATCTGCCTTCTTCTACCCACAAAAAAAAATCTTCCCTCAATTCCTGCATTGGAGCATGTTTGCAATTTATGTTGCTGTAGGTTTTTTTAATAAGTAGGGCACTTTAATAAATATTTTTTCTTCAAATCTTACAAAAGGCTTCAAACCTTAATTAAATTATATTTATTCTTTTTCCATCGTAATTTTTTTTAAGTCTCAAATCGAAGGACCGTTCTTTACTTTACCTTAAACACTCAAGCGATAACCATGCATAGGACAGTCAAATGTTTTTTCATCGGCATTCTATTGAAAAATTGCAACGAGCTGAGGACATACAGATGTATATTTTTGCCACTGCTAAATATCCATCCTTTACCAGCACAACTTTTAATCCCTCTTTTGCAACACAATAAGCAGTGGTAAGGCCAGATATTACGCCACCTATAACAAGCACATTAGTTGTTATATTCTGCTGTAAAGGTTCATAAGCCATTAACTCAGCCTATTTTGAAAACCATTTAGAAATATTTTTGCCGGAAGTAATGTTTTCATTTGCCAATTCGGTATTGCTGTTAATTGTCTCCATAAAATATTTATTAAACTCTCACATAAAATTTAATGGCTGAAATGGTTATTTCAAATTTGTTCACGATTGTACCAGAATTTATTTAATATCAATGAACCCTGGAATTCACGAATTATTGAACCCCTCATTTCCGTTACTTTAAAAACATTATTTTTGCCATCAATAAAAAATTATTCCCATGAAATTTGGCGTAGTAATGTTCCCTGGCTCCAATTGCGACAGAGATATGATAGATGCACTGCAAAACGATCTTCAGCAGGAAGTAATTACCCTTTGGCACAAAGACAGGGATATCAGTGCTTTTGCAAAAGAAGACTGCATCGTTTTACCCGGTGGTTTTAGTTACGGCGATTATTTAAGGTGTGGCGCAATTGCCCGTTTTAGCCCAATGATGCAAAGTATTATCAGTTTTGCAAATGATGGTGGTAAAGTGTTGGGGGTTTGTAATGGCTTTCAAATTTTATGTGAAAGTGGCTTGTTGCC
>JANLVW010000856.1:0-3496 GCA_031364205.1 Ferruginibacter sp. | reverse complement strand
ACATTAGGCATTTTATACCGGCTTACAAATTATTGAAATATGCAAACCGTTATCTTTGCGGGATGGAAAATTTGCGGGCGTTAATTGATAACTATAAAGCTGAAATAAATAACCAACATCCTGCAACAGCAGAAGAAAAAGAATCATTTCGTATCAAATACCTTGGCACAAAAGGACTTTTAAAAACCATTATGGGCGAAATGAGGAATGTGGCTGTGGAGAATAAAAAAGAAGCAGGTCAATTATTAAACGAGTTTAAGGTTTTTACCGAAGACAAATTTGCTTCTTTTACTGTGTTGGAAAACGAAGATTCGAAAAAGACAGTTCCGGCTATGGATCTTACTTTACCCGGCACACCTGCGCCATTAGGCACAAGGCACCCTATAAGTATTGTAAAAAACAAAATTATATCTATTTTTAATAAGCTTGGATTTTCCGTTGCTGAAGGACCTGAAATTGAAGATGATTTTCATAACTTTTCTGCACTTAATTTGCCTGAGAATCATCCTGCAAGAGACATGCAGGATACATTTTACATAAACCAAAACCCCGACTGGTTACTGCGAACCCATACAAGCAGCGTGCAAATACGGGAAATGCAAAAAGGAAAACTTCCGCTGCGTATAATTTGCCCGGGCCGTGTTTTTAGAAATGAAACCATAAGCGCAAGAGCACATTGTTTTTTTAACCAGGTGGAAGGATTGTACATAGCAGAAAATGTTTCGTTTGCGGATCTTAAGCAGACACTTTATTTTTTTGTTACCGAAATGTTTGGCACAGATGTAAAAGTGCGGTTTCGTCCTTCTTATTTTCCGTTTACGGAGCCGAGTGCAGAAATGGATATCAGTTGCCTTATTTGTGGTGGAGAAGGATGCACTGTTTGTAAAAAAACTGGATGGGTAGAGATTTTAGGTTGTGGAATGGTTCACCCTAAGGTTTTGGAAAACTGCGGTATTGACAGTAATAAATACACAGGTTTTGCTTTTGGAATGGGCATTGAAAGAATTACAATGCTTACGTATCAAATTAAGGATTTACGATTCTTTAGCGAAAATGATTTGAGGTTTTTAAAACAATTTGAATCTGCATAGGTATTTTATCTGCTTCTACTTTTTCACTTTCGACGAATATTACATAAACTAAAAGATTTTGAACTTGCATTTGCTTTACTTAAAACATAGCCCTGTTTGGCATTAAAATTGAAAATAATATTCCAATTATTGGTACAACAATAATCTTTTTAACCATCACCACTAAATTAACTACATGAAAAAATTAAGTTTATTCATAAGCACGCTATTGATAGTGTTTATTGTTACTTCCTGCTCAACTTCAAAACAAGCACGAACACTAAAGAAAACTGTTGTGGGTAACTGGCAGCTTAAAAGTATTACCACAGAAGGTATTACTGGTAAAATAAAGGCACAGATTTTAGATGAGGCTGATTTTAATTGTTTTATAGGAAGTACCTGGAGATTTGATAAATACAATAACCTTGGGTTTTATGAAATAAGTAAAAACGGTGCAGAATGTGTTGCCGTAAAAAGAAATATTCGCTGGTCAATTTTTGAAGAAGGAGGTGCACCAAAAATGCTTCAATATAAAAGAGTAGATGGCAAATACAAAGACATAAATGAAGCAAAAGCAGGCTTTAGATTTACTATTCTACAACTTAACGATACCGGAATGCAGTTAAAAAGTGATATTACTTTTGAAGGAAAACCGGCATCATTTATTTACAATTTTGTAAAACTTAATTAAAAAACACAATATGAAAAGTATTTTAACAAAAACATTTTATGGCATTTTAAGCATTTCATTTCTTGCAGCGGGATGTGATACAACAAGAAGAGCAAGCAACCAAAATAAAGGAGTAGCAATTGGTGGGGCTACAGGGGCAATACTTGGAGGTATAATTGGCAATAATGTAGGAAAGAAAGGCAATACAGCGCTTGGTGCAATACTTGGAGCTGCTATAGGCGGCGCAGCAGGCGGAATAATAGGTAGTAAAATGGATAAGCAGGCTGAGAAAATTAAAACGGAAATACCCGGTGCAAAAGTAGAAAGAGTTGGAGAAGGTATTAATGTAACTTTTGATGAGAACAATCCTGACGGAACAAAAGCAGGTGTTTATTTTGCCACCGGAAAATATAATATTACAGCCAACTCGCAATTAGCAATAGATAAACTGGTTAAAATCTTTACAGAATATCCTGAAACAAATATTTTGATAGAAGGCCACACAGACAATGTTGGCAGCAATGCATCTAATATGACACTTTCTGAAAGAAGAGCAATGGCTGTGGGAAATGAATTAAAAAAAGATGGTTTGGCTGCCACAAGACTTACTACTAAATGGTATGGTGAAAGTCAACCTAAAGGTGATAATACTACAATGGAAGGAAGGGCATCTAACAGAAGAGTTGAGTTTTCTATTACAGCTAATGAGAAAATGAAAGCTGATGCAAAGAGAGACGCTGATAAACTGTAATTGAATTTTTAAAAGACAGACCGCAGTAATTATTTTAAATAATTGCTGCGGTTTTTATTTACAAATTACTGTTACATTTAAAAAATATTCCATTTTAAAACATTACAAAATAAAAAAGTAAAAAGCAGTACAGTTTTTTATTTTTGCATTATGATACAAAAGATTTGTGTTGCGGGTGCGGGTACAATGGGTAGTGGAATTGCTTTGGCAGCTGCACAGAATAATTTTAAAACGGTATTGTTTGATACCAATGAAAAAGGTATTGAAACAGCAAAAAAATCTATACTTAATAATCTGGGTTTTCTGTTAACTAAGGAAAAGATTTCTGCTGAGCAAAAAGAAGAAATATACAATAATATTTTTTTTACAACAGATATAAATGAGTGCATTGGAGATTTAATTATTGAAGCTATTATTGAAGATCTTCAAACTAAAGAAACACTTTACAAATCGCTGGCAGCAATTAACGGCCTACATACAATAATAGCAAGCAATACATCATCCCTTTCTATTACTGCTATTCAAAAAAACATTTTACATCCTGAAAGGATTTGTGGTATGCATTTTTTTAACCCGGCACATGTAATGAAACTGGTAGAAGTGGTGGCAGGTAAAGAAACTTCCCAAGAAACTATGCAAACTGTTTACGATGTATGTATTGCCTTAAAAAAGCAACCGGTTATTTGTAAAGATGCACCGGGGTTTATAGTAAACAGGATTGCAAGGCATTTTTATTTAGAAGCTATGAATCTTGCTTATGAAAAGAAAATAAAATTTGAAGATATAGATGTATTAATGGAAAATGCGGGTTTTAAAATGGGACCTTTTAAACTGATGGATCTTATTGGTATGGATATAAACCTTGCCGTATCTCAATCTGTATATAAAGCATTTAACAACAATCCCCTTTTTAAACCATCGCCCTTGCAGTAGAAAATTTTTTCAGCAGGTAACCTGGGAAAAAAAACAGTAAGTGTTTTTTATGACTATAATAAAAATACTGCC